>CAZVFM010000180.1:0-5826 GCA_964626095.1 uncultured Roseivirgaceae bacterium
TCAAAAACTGGTTGGTTGGAGAGAAATAAAAAAAGGCACCCAAATTTGGATGCCTTTTCTTATGCATGCAGCAATAATTATTCGCCTTGCTTTTCTTCTTTCTCGTAAATAATCACACCATCAGCAACAAAAGTAAGTTCTACTTTGGGTTCAGTAATGGCATCAATTTCTTCCTGGCTTTTCCCTGCATCTTCAGCAAAGTGTTTAAGTAAATCAACTTCGGTTGTCTTTCTGTGTGCATAACCAGAAAAAACTACTTCCTTACCATCAGCACCTTCAGTGGGAACAAAAAATCCATAGTCTTTAAAAGTTACCCTCACTTCATTCCCGTTTTCGTCTGTCACTGTCATCCAACAGCCTTTTTTCTCACAGGTCTTTTCAATAATGGCCTTTACTTTAACCAACATCGAATCATTTTCGCCAAGTCGCTCATCTAGCACGGCCAGATTTTGCGCATCATCAGCATTAATTACTTCACCGTAAGTACTAAAGGCTCTCTCAGTAGCAGATTCTTCCTTTTTGGTGTTACAAGCAGCAAACAAAGCCGCAGCAATAAGAAACAAAAAATATTTTTTCATAAGATCAATTTTTAATTGTGCAAATCTACAGAAATTGGTCTAGCACTAAAATAAAAACCTTCCAATTACGGAAGGTTTAATATTAAAATCGCCCAGCCCCTACAATTTTTGAACTTAATTTCAGGCTTGGTAAACCTGACGGCTAAAAACCGCCTGTTTTCTGGCTTTTTTTCTTTATACGACTAATTATACTGCCTCAGACAAATTTATTGATCAGATTCTCCAGGTATTCCTGCTTACCACTGATCACTTCAGGTTCACCATTCTTCAGCGCATCCGAATGAAGATTTTCAAGTGTGAGTTTGCCCTTCTCGAACTGCCTCCCTTTACCAGAATCAAAACTTGAATAACGCTTTTTGCGGAAATTTTTATATTCGCCATCATCCAATATGGCTTGTGCGGTGAGTAATGCACGGGCAAACGTATCCATGCCGCCTATGTGTGCGTAAACAATATCTTCCAGGTCGGTTGAGTTTCTTCTTGTTTTTGCATCGAAGTTGATTCCACCGTTCTTGATTCCACCGGCTTCCAGGATTACCAGCATGGCTTCTGTGAGTTCATTTACATTATTCGGAAATTGATCCGTGTCCCAACCGTTTTGATAATCGCCCCGGTTTGCATCAATGCTGCCCAGCATTCCCGCATCGGCAGCAACCTGCAGTTCGTGCTGGAACGTGTGCAATGCAAGTGTGGCGTGATTCACTTCAAGGTTAAGTTTGAAATCATCCATTAAATCATACTGACGAAGGAAAGAAATGACCGTAGCTGCGTCAAAATCATATTGATGCTTGGAGGGTTCCATAGGTTTAGGTTCAATCAGGAAGGTTCCTTTAAAACCATTTCTTCTTCCGTAATCCCGTGCCATGTGCAGAAAGCGAGCCAGGTGCTCCTGCTCGCGCTTCATATCGGTATTCAGCAATGACAGGTATCCCTCTCTCCCGCCCCAGAAAACATAATTGGCTCCGCCTAATTCAATGGTTGCATCAATGGCATTTTTTACCTGTGCTGCCGCATGACATACTACCGCAAAATTTGGGTTGGTAGAAGCACCGTTCATATAGCGGGGATTTGAAAACAAATTGGCCGTACCCCAGAGCAATTTAATGCCCGTTTCTTTTTGCTTTTGTTTGACATACGCAACAAGTTTTTGCAGACGTGATTCTGATTCCTTTAGACTTGCCGCTTCATCCACCAAATCATAATCGTGAAAACAGTAAAATGGAATACCCAACTTGTTTGCAAATTCAAATGCAGCATCTGCCTTATCCATGCCACGCTGCACAGGATCAGCATGTTGAAGCCAGGGAAAATTCTTTGTTGGCATTCCGAAAGGATCTCCACCAGTGCCACAGAAGGTATGCCAATACGCCACCGCAAAACGCAGGTGTTCGGCCATCGTTTTCTTGCCTACCTTCTTCTTAGCTTGATAATATTTAAAAGCAAAAGGGTTATCGGATTCTTTGCCTTCATATTTAATGGAAGGAATGTTATTGAAATATTTCCTCGATTTTTTCATAAGGTGTATTAATCAGATTTCAATTATAAACACTTAGTTATAGGATTTAAACAATATGTTTCATTGCTGTGTGTAAAATTTCTTTCCAACGATGATAGGCTTCAAGGTAAATTCCCTGTTTTCCTTTCTCCGGTTCGTATCGCTTAATGCAACGAAGATTAGTAAAGGCATCCTTTGCTGACTTGTAATATCCGATACCTATTCCTGCGCCTCTGGCAGCACCGTGAGAGCCATCGGTATTGAACAACTCAAGTGAAGTATCGTTTACGTTCACAAAAGCTTCGCAGAACAATTCACTCAAAAACATATTCGCATGGCCTGCTCTGATTACTTCAGACTTAATACCAAGTGATGTCATCGTTTTAAACCCATAACCCATTGCATACACTATACCCTCTTGTACGGCACGACACACATGTGCTGTTTGATGACGATTTAGATTAAGCCCATGAAAGCTTGCTCCAACTTCCCTGTTTTGTAATATTCTCTCAGCACCATTTCCAAATGGAAGTACATAAAGACCATCAGCACCTACGGGGGCTTCAGCGGCTTTAGCATTAATTTCGGTATAACTCATTTGATACTGCGATGAAGAAAAGAAATTCTTTCGAAGCCAACTATTTATGATACCTGTGCCGTTCACGCATAGTAAAATACCATATCGTGGTTCATTTTGTGCATGATTGACATGAACAAAAGTATTAACCCTTGAAAGCTTATCTGAAACAGGTTTATCCACCACACCATACACCACGCCAGAAGTTCCTGCAGTCGCTGCCACTTCGCCAGGATTCAGGGCATTTAGGGAAAATGCATTATTGGGTTGATCTCCTGCCCGATAACTGAGAGGGGTGCCCTCTTTAAGCCCTATTTCAGCTGCTGCAATAGCAGAAAGTCTACCCTGCACCGAAAAAGTAGGAATTAAGTCGGCTATCAGATCTTCGCTTATTCCATAATAATTGAAGAGTCGTTCCGGAATAGCTTCATTCTTATAATCCCACATTATACCCTCTGATAAGCCGGAAATTGTAGTGTTTATCTCTCCCGTAAGCTTCATTGCCAAAAAATCACCAGGCAACATTGCTTTATATATCTTGCTGTAAACAGATGGTTCATTCTCTTTTACCCATTTTAATTTAGAAAGGGTAAAATTTCCTG
This sequence comes from uncultured Roseivirgaceae bacterium, assembly GCA_964626095.1. GTDB lineage: Bacteria > Bacteroidota > Bacteroidia > Cytophagales > Cyclobacteriaceae > DAOLDI01. The sequence goes on from CAZVFM010000180.1 coordinate 3,253, forward strand.
GGGAGTTCATCAGATGCTCCATGCAGTAAAGCTCTCCTAACTGACCTCGGGCCTGCTCTCCTATGCCAACTGCGCGACTGTCGCACCAAATGATGGCAGGTCTTAATACTTTTTGATCTTTACCGACAATTACCAATCCATGCATTTGATAAGAAATACCAATGGCCTGAATATCAGCAGTATTAAGATCGGATGAAGAAGCTATGGCAGCTTTTACTGCGCTAATGGTATTTTCCCACCATAATTCCGGCTCTTGTTCTGCCCAGCCAGGTTTAGGGCTCATTATTTCCATTTCATTGGCAGGAGAAAAGGCATTACCAACAAGTCGTCCCGTGCCAGCCTCTATAATAGAGACTTTCACTGAAGAACTCCCTAAATCAATTCCAAGTAAATAATTGGCCATAAGTACTGGGTAGAATTAAAGCTAAGCATTGTAAGCAAGTTAAAATTTGAATGTTAAACATCTGATTTATCAGCCAAAAGCAAAATATTTATCAATCGGTTGCATAATTGTAATATTTCTCAGGCAAACACGGCAATCAACTGACTACTTGCTTCGAAGTGATAGTACCGAAAGATCGGCAAAAGTGAGTTCATTGATCAACTCATTCAAAACAAAAAGATTCAAGTCATCGATGTGAAAGGAAAATGGGAAGCTTTTCTTATTCAAACAGTTGAGAAGCCTTTCCCTGGCCTTGAACGCGCATTGGTTATTGTTGGCAGCGATAAACGTGATACGATTTTCGGCATTTATGAACTTTCAAAGCAAATTGGTGTATCGTCCTGGTATTGGTGGGCCGATGTCCCTCCTAAAAAAAACGAGCTATATGTTAAATCCGGTCGCTGTATGCAGGGTGAACCGCCTGTAAAGTATCGTGGCATTTTTATCAATGATGAAGAACCAGCATTGGGATGTTGGGCAGTAGCCAATTACAAAGGGTTTACAAGCGACTTCTACAAGAAAGTTTTTGAGCTCGCCCTACGCATGTGCATACCGCGAATGCTCATTTCCACATGGCTGTTTGATTATGACAGGCACGGGCATTTTCCCTCCTAATGATTTTACTTTACAACCTGGTGATGAAATCTGGATTAAAATTGATAATATCGGAACACTCATTAACACAGTTCACTGATGCCCTTACTCATCATTGCTTTTGGTGTTGCCTTGCAGGTTTACCTGACGTACAAGAAGATCAGTCCGTTTTTATCCTTACTGATTGTGGCCATTATTGTAGGCTTATTACTGGGCATGGAACCCATGGTTCTGGCAGCCTCCATTGAAAAAGGTGTGGGCAGTACCCTCAGCGGTTTGGTTTTGATTCTTTGCCTTGGTGCAGTGTTGGGAAAGATACTCGAAGTGAGTGGTGCCATCAATCAGATTACATCCAACCTGATCCGGAACTTTGGTGAACGTAACGTGCAGTGGGCTGTTTTGCTCACAGGATTTCTGGTTGGACTCCCTCTCTATTACAATGCCGGATTTATCATACTCGTTCCACTTGTTTTTTCCGTTGCGCGAAAAACAGGGTTACCCCTGTTATACATTGCCATACCAACTGCCGCTTCGCTCTCAGCAACACATTGTTTTCTCCCGCCTCATCCGGGCCCCGTTGTGTTGGTGAATGCATTTGGTGCCGATCTTGGATTAACACTGCTCTATGGATTGGTATTGGTTATCCCTACGGTGATCATTGCCGGTCCATTTCTTGGACGTCTGCTCAAAAACATCGGAACAACAAATACTGAAAACACCAATCATAAGTCGCCCGAAGAAGTCACCAATCCTCCCTCAGCTTTTATAAGTTTCACCATTGCACTTTTGCCGGTTTTGCTGATTACACTATCTGTTGTTACTAGTTTAATCTCCGCTACATCCGGAGTGTTCTATTCCATTATAAACTTTCTGGGTAATCCAAATATAGCATTGTTGTTCTCTGTATTGATAGCCGTATATGTACTTGGAATACGAAGAGGCGTTGCTATGCCCGAAGTAATGCAATGGCTGACAAATGGTGTAACCAGCATCGCGATGATTTTATTAATCATTACCGCGGGTGGTGTATTGAAAGAAGTATTGATCGACAGCGGAACAGGTAAATATATCACCTCATTCAGCAGTCAATGGAATATCAATCCATATCTGTTTGCATGGGTTATTACTGCCTTGCTACGGGTATCGCTTGGCTCGGCAACTGTTGCCGGACTTACTGCAGCAGGCATTGTTTCGCCACTGGTAGTTGGCGGAGCTGTTACACCCGAATTAATGGTGCTAGCTGTTGGTGCCGGCAGTGTTTTTTGTTCGCACATCAACGATACCGGTTTTTGGATGTTTAAAGAGTTTTTCCATCTGTCCCTGAAACAAACCTTTTTGTCGTGGACGGTAATGGAATCCCTGATGTCTGTATTGGGCTTAATTGGAATTCTAATCCTTCAACAATTTATTTAACCCGAAGGCTATGAAAACAAATTCAAAAACACACTCCCACAGAAAATTTATGTACACACAACGCAAGAAGAACATAAATAAAAAAACCTCACCTTCTTAAGGTGAGGTTTTGTCGGGGTACCAGG
>CAZVFM010000181.1:0-5823 GCA_964626095.1 uncultured Roseivirgaceae bacterium
ATCGTTGAAGTGAAAGCTTATCAGCCAGGAAATGACCACTATGCCTACACAGAAAGCATGCAAGAATTTAATGTGTTTGACAGCAGCAAAGAAGATCAAACCCTTACGTTTGAAGTTATTGCCGATAAAACTTTTGGTGATGCTGACTTTGATTTAACAGCAAGCGCAAGTTCGGGTTTGTCGGTTACATTCACAGTAACTGCTGGTCAATCTTTGGTATCAATAGAAGGAAATGCCGTAAGTATACTTGGTGCGGGTAATGTTACCATTCGTGCCAACCAGGCAGGTGATGAAGATTACAATGCAGCCACGCCTGTTAGCCGCTCATTTGTAATTGAGAAGGCTGACCAAACCATAAGTATTGAAGCGATAGCAGACAAGGAGATGGATGCTGCACCATTCGATGTAACAGCATCAGTTAGCAGCGGATTGTCACTTACTTATGCCGTTGAAGGACCCGCAAGTATTGATGGAAGTACCATCACCTTGAACGGAGAAGCAGGAACCGTTACAGTAACAGTATCGCAAGCAGGAAATGAAAACTATAACCCTGCAGAAGAAAGTGTAAGCTTCACGGTTTTCAACCCAGATCTTGAAAATCAAACCATTACCTTCAATCAGATTGCCGATAAAACTTTTGGTGATGATGATTTTGAGTTGGATGCAAGTGCAAGTTCGGAATTGCCTGTAAGCTTCGTTGCAACTGCCGGGCAGTCTTTAGTATCACTCGATGGTAATGTGGTAAGTATTATAGGTGCGGGTAATGTTACCATTCGGGCGGACCAAGCCGGTAATGATGCCTACAATGCGGCAACTTCTGTTAGTCTTTCCTTTACCATAAATAAAGCAGATCAGCAAATCAGCATTGAAACGATTGAGGATAAGGAAATTGATGCGGAACCCTTTGATGTAGTCGCAACGGTTGACAGTGAATTAACACTTACGTACAGTGTAGACGGACCGGCCACAATTTCTGGCACAACAATTACTTTGACAGGAGAAACCGGAACAGTAACACTAACCGCATCACAAGCTGGTAATGAGAATTATTTGTCTGCCGAAGCAAGCATTGACTTTGAAGTATCTGAGCCAGTTGTAAAGCAGGCGCAAAGCATTAATTTCCCTGAAATAGCCGATCGCTTCATAGAAGAAGGTACATTAAATTTGAATGCAACCGCTACTTCGGGCTTATCTGTGAGTTATGAAGTTGTAAATGGCCCCGCGAGTCTGGCAGGCAATGTAGTAAGCTTTACCGGTCATGGTACAGTTACCATAAGAGCTACACAGTCAGGCAATGAAGAATATTTTGCAGCTGAACCTGTAGAACGAAGCTTTGAAGTAAACACCGTAACAGGGGTAGAAGATATTCAAAGAATACTCAATCTTGAGGTATTTCCCAATCCTGTTGATCATACACTCAATATCAGATTTAACACGGGTATTCCTGTTAGGTTGAAAATGTATAACACCAACGGAAAGGAAGTACTAAACCTTTCAGAAGAGCCTGCTCAAAGTGTAGATGTTTCACACTTAAACAGCGGTTTGTACTTGCTAAGGGTACATACACCACAAGGGTTGCTTACTTATAAACTATTAAAGAAGTAGACGTGCAATGCACCATTAACTTAAAAACCAAACCGACAAGAGCTATGAAACGAATAACATATTTACTTGGAATAATCAGTTTAATTGCAGTACTAAGTTTATCGGGCTGCAATAAAGAAGAACCAACGCCCAGTCCTTTACAAGAACGCATAACATTTTTAAAAAAGAATAATACTCCATGGAATCTGGGTACGAATGGTAGGGTAATGAAAAATGGCTTTGATGTAAGCGATCAGTTTGAAAATTTTCAATTGAATTTCGGTGAGTTCACCTATACTTCACAAGGCGGAGTAAGTACGGCCTGGCCAGCTTCAGGAACCTGGGAGTTCGAAAATGGAAATCCTAACCTGATCCGTAGAAATGACGACACTTTAATTACGGTTTCAATTGTGAGCAATCAATTAACCTTGTCATTTTCGGTAGCAGGATTATCGGGAGGCAAGACAGATAATGTTGATGGGGGCTATGTGTTTACACTAGAGTAGGAGTGATTAAATATTACAAAAGTTTAGCTTAATAGAATTAAGCAAAGACAACCAGCGTTGAGGCGCACTTGATGCCTCTCAATAATTGGTTTAGGTGATGGTCGGCCGGGAGGCCGGCCATTTTTTTTTTACACTGTTCGTAAAGTTTATTGAGAACGTATGTTGTAAAGCAACCATTATAAGGCCGAATGAGCTTAAACCAGCAACGTGTATTGAGGCTTCTGATAACTATGCTTACGTCTTTAGTGTGGGCAAAAATTCTTACTTAGCCATACATTGAAAAGTATTTAAGAGAAATTGACCAGCTTGGGTTTTATAAGAGTACAAAGATTTAATGCAGTCGATAAAAATTCTATGAGTCCAGTTCTGATCCAATAGAATATTTAATTCTTACAATGAAATATCTATTGCTTTCAAAATATTTTGGCAAGAAGATGTAATTTCTTCTTCAGAAATGATCAATGGTGGGGCTATTCTAAAACTGTTAGGATGGGATAAGAACCAATAAGTGATTACACCTTCTTCAAGACAATTTTGAACAATTTTGTTAACTAATTCATCTGATTCAAAATCAATAGCAAACATTAATCCTATTCGCCTGATTTCTTTGATTGCCGGATGTATAAGCAATTCCTCAAAAAGTTTTCCTTTCATCTCTACTGTACTGAGTAGATTCTCGTTTTCAATAACTTCAAGTGAAGCAAGTGCTGAAGCGCAACAAACTGGATTGCCTCCAAAAGTTGTAATATGTCCTAGCGCAGGATTATGAGAAAGAACCTCCATTTTCTCTTTCGAAGAAATGAATGCAGCAATGGGCAATCCGCCTCCAAATGCTTTGCCAATAGTAAGGATGTCGGGAATGATGTCAAATTGTTCAAAAGCGAATAAAGTCCCTGTTCTTCCCATGCCACATTGTATTTCATCTAGAATTAACAGGGCCCCTGTTTCATCGCAACGCTCACGTAAGGCCTTCATATAATTTCTGTCTGGAATACGCACACCTGCATCACCCTGAACCGTTTCTGCAATAACACATGCAGTTCTCTCAGTAATTTGATCTAATTGTGCTGCGTTGTTAAAATCCAAAAACCTTACGTCAGGAAGCAGTGGTCTGAAGGCGTATTTTTTATTTTCATTTCCTGATACACTCAGCGACCCATGCGTGCTGCCGTGGTATGATTTTTTAAATGAAATAATTTCTGTTCTTCCGGTAAATCTTTTTGCCAGTTTAAGTGCTGCTTCATTGGCTTCGGTACCAGAGTTTACGAAATAACTCATGGATAATTGTGGTGGTAAAAGAGAAGTCAGTTTAGCCGCCAGTAAATTGGAACTGGATTGTATGTACTCACCATAAACCATCACATGTAAATGCTTGTCGAGTTGTTGTGCTATTGTTTTGATGACATGCGGATGCCTGTGGCCAACATTGCTAACAGCGATACCTGAGATAAGGTCGGTATATCTTTTGCCTTCGGGTGTATAAAGATAAATTCCTTGGGCCTTTTCAATACTTAGCATTAATGGAGATGGACTGGTTTGGGCCAGATTGTTTAAGAAAATTTCATGACTAAAATTCATAAACTGAATTTGATTCAGGGAGAACAATATTTGCGAATCAAATCATTTGAAGCTGAATGACCTAATTTGTTTGCCATTTTAAGATCTTCACAAATAAAATAGTTTCTTCCGGTAGCGATACGACTAACCGCCCTTAGGTAATACATTTCAGCAGCCTGTGGACGCAGATATAGCGCCCACTTGCAATCTTTATAGGCTTCTTCGAAATTATTTAGCTTTAAATTTGATTTCGCCCTACCTTCAAATATGTCAAAATAGATATCAGGTAGTCCTGCGGGCTTAATTACCAGTTCAAATGCTTTGCCATAACTGTTTTCCATTCTTTTGATAAACATGGATTTGCATTGATCAAAATAGGATAATGCAAGTGAATCATCATTCATGTTTATAGCATATATCTGCGCGATTCTTAATAAAACCCGTATATCATTTTGGTCGCGTTTGTGCATTTGTTTCAATGCATTAATCGATAATTGGTAGTTTCCTAGCGCGTGATGACATTCGCTGATGCGCTGCCAGGTGCTTAGGCGCTGATTGTTCTCATATCCAAGAAGTAGTATATATTTATCAGCCGCATCCTTAAAGGCGCGTTTGTCAAATTCCCACTCAGCAAGTTTTCGTACACCATCCAACATGCTTGCTTCAGCCCTGATGTATATAATCTCTGTAGGATTTTTTCTGACCAACTCATTCATTAAGCGTAGTGCGTCTTCATATTGCTTTTTACTGAACAAGCTGTCGGCTTGATGCATAACCAGGTCATTGGCTTGTTTTATTTTTAAATACTCTTGCTTCTTCCAGTAATCAACCAACCTAAATACACCCATTATACTACCGGCAATGATCAGGAACACAAAAAGTGTGTAGGCCTGAACTCTAAAATATTCTTTGTCAATTTTATATGGTCTTGAGGCAGTGTAGTCGTCTTGCCAACCGAATCTACCTAACCGATCGTAAATGGATTGAGGTCTTCTTCTTTGGTAAGCGGCTCTTTTTTGTGCTGCCGCACGGTAGGCCTGTCTTAAGCGGTCTTCTTCAGTACTGTATTGACCATAAAGTTTTTGATCATAGTTGAATCTCAAGTGTTCATTGGATAACACATGATAGGCCTCATTGATAATTTTGAATTTTTCTTCTGCTTCTGGATTATCTGGATTGCGGTCAGGATGATATTGCAGTGCAAGTCGTTTGAAGGCAGATTTTATGTCTGTCTGACTTGCCTGTGGTGTTACACCCAAAAGCTCGTAAAAATTCATACCTTCCTTTTGCTTCTATTGATTAATTCAGCACGTTTCCTCAATTTTAAGTAGAAATAACCCACTACGAGTATAATAACAGCAGAAATGAACTGAGAGTTGCTTAACCAATTATCTATAATAAAACCCCTCGCACTATCGCCCCTGAATATTTCAATAATTGAACGGCCAAAGGCATAAATTGCCAAGTACAATAAAAATAACTGACCTTCAAATTGCTTACGTTTTTTCATCCATAGCAAGAAAATCATAATAATAAAGATTTGTGCCGAATCATATAATTGGGTGGGATGCAGTGGCACGTCAATTGGCCTGGCCATAGTTTGTGGATGGTGAAAGGCCACAGCCAGATGGCTATCCGTAGGTATGCCATAGCAACATCCAGCCAGGAAGCACCCTTGTCGGCCCAGCATATGTACAATGCAAGCTGTTACTGCCATGATATCCAACATGCCGAGTGTAGGTAATTTTTCCTTTTTAAAAAACCAAAGCATTACGGGTATAGCAGTAAGCAGCGAGCCATAGAAAACAAAACCTCTTGGTGAAAGCAAAGCAGAAGGTTTTGAAAGATAATGAGAAGGGTCTTCAAAAATCATAAATAACTTCCCACCAATAACCGCTGCTAATAAGAGGTAAAGAAAAAGTGAATTGCTTTTTTCAAAGCTTAGTCCATATTGCTTTTTGGCTTGTACACTCATATAGGCAAAGGCAGCGATAGCACCCATCATAATCATGAAGCCATAGCTGTAAAATTTCATTGATCCGATTTCAAAAAGTATGGGATGCATAAATTGATTTGTTAGGTATTAGGCATTGGGCGTTTGGCATTAAGTTAACTTTAGCACATGAATACATAGTTAAAGATAAGTTTTATTATTCTGAATATTTATTATTGCTTT
>CAZVFM010000182.1:0-5688 GCA_964626095.1 uncultured Roseivirgaceae bacterium
AATCCGGTGCTGGGCAATCCGGGTGAGCAGGATTTCAGGGATCCAAAAGTTTTCTGGCATGAAGCAAGTGAACAATGGATCATGTCATTAGCGGTATCCAAGCGCATTGAATTTTATCGTTCTAAAGATTTGAAATCATGGGAGAAGAGTGGAGCGTTTGGCGGACAAGGAAGTTTAGAAGGCGTGTGGGAATGTCCTGATTTATTTCCTTTACAGGTAGAAGGCAGTGATGAAGAAAAATGGATTTTATTAGTAAGTGTGAATGAAGGTAGCCCGAACGGAGGTTCAGGCACACAATATTTTATTGGCGATTTTGATGGGAGTACTTTTATCAATGAGAACGATTCCATCACAGATTTATGGATAGATTATGGTAAGGATAATTATGCGGGTGTAACCTGGAGCAATGCGCCTGATGAGCGCACTTTATTTTTAGGTTGGATGAGTAACTGGAGATATGCGCAGACAGTACCGACCGAAAAGTGGAGGAGTGCGATGACCTTGCCACGCGAGTTGTCTTTGAAAAAATATGAAGCAGGGATAAGGCTGATTTCCAAGCCTGTGAAAGAGCTGGAAGTATTAAGAAAAAATGAAAAAAAGATCGAAGCCGGAAAAAACTATCCGGTTCGTTCGGGTTTACTGGAGTTACAGCTGGAATTTGATTTAAAAGAAAGCACTGCATTGAATTTTGGTGTAGAACTGCTCAATTCAAAAGAGGAAAGGTTAACTATAGGATATAGTCGTACTACAAAGCAATTTTATATTGACCGGACTTTTGCAGGTAAAAAATATTTTTCTGACGATTTTCCCGGAAAACATTTTGCGGCACGAGTAACTGAAGACAATAAAATACAGATGCATATTTTTATAGATCATGCATCAGTTGAACTCTTTGCTGATGCGGGGAGTGTAGTGTTGACTGATACATTCTTTCCTAATGAACAGTACAAATTTATCGGCATATTTGAATTAGGTGGAGACATTAAAGTAAATCGGGCTTTGATGTACGAGTTAAAATCTATTTGGTAGCGGGATGTATAACTACTTTAGTCAAGTACTTTGTGTTGTAATTATTTAAGGTTCTTCAAAGCTTCCCTTGTACTTAACGGTTTTAGCTCGTTTGTATTTACAAAGAGCTTAATAATTTTAGGATCAATGTATGTATACTCCCGCAAAGCCCAGCCAATTGCTTTTTGTATGAAAAATTCATCTGAGTCTTTGTGTTGTCTTACCAGATCAAAAAGCAGTTTAAGATCTGTTTCTTTTTTATACTTCAATTGAAAAAGCAGGGCTGTTCTTACCAGCCAGATGTTTTTACCTTTTCTCCATTTACCAATGTATTTATCACGGGCATCAGGAAATTTTTTAAAGTATGGTCCAACAAGTCTGATGGCAATATTGTCAACCGTATCCCACCAGGACTTTTGTAGGATGAGTTTTTCAAAAAGGTCAATAGATTTTTTATGCAAAGGAGCTTTATACAAGATGTCGACAGCAAAATAATGCAACTCTCTTTTAGGTTTTGCCCATAAAGTCAATATCAAAGTTTTTAATTCTTCAAAAGGTAATTTACTGTACAACTTAACAGATGCCTTGGTAATATCTGTGCGTAAAGGTTTTTGAATGCCATAGAAAGAAAACAGTCCTTTCATGTAAGCGGCCATTTGGCTGGCTTTTGTTCTGTCAGCAGATGCTTCAAATAGCTTCTCAGTTTTCTTTATTTCTTTTGTGATATTCATAGTATGTTTAAAGGCCTATTTTAATTATTATATCCAAGGCTTATATGCCATAAAATTTTGTTTTAATATGCGCTAAATTCTTGTGTTTTCGATATGAAGCAGCCCTGGCCGGTTTTTTTTCTTCTGTTTTTTAACTCATTGTCATATGCTCAGGTAATTATCGTTAAAGATAAGGAGAGTGGCCTGCCGTTGGAACTGGTTACCCTGTCTAGCAATAACCCAAGAGCCTATGTGAGCACCAATGCGGATGGCAAGGCGGATATATCGGTTTTGAAAGGCGCCAACCGAATTGAAATACGACTTTTAGGATATAAAACAGAACTTAAAAGTTATGCCGCCATAGAACAGGCCGGTTTTGAACTTTATTTGAGCCACGCTGCATTGGCATTAGACCAGGTGGTAATATCTGCCACAAAATGGTCGCAGCTCAAAGCAGAAATCCCTTCCCATATCAGCAGTATAACATCAAAAGAAGTGGCCTTGCAGAATCCGCAAACAGCCGCTGATTTACTCAGCATTTCCGGAGAGGTGTTTATTCAGAAAAGTCAGCAGGGTGGAGGCAGCCCCATGATTCGCGGATTTGCAACAAACAGATTGTTATACACAGTTGATGGCGTACGCATGAATACCGCCATTTTTCGTGCAGGCAATATTCAGAATGTGATTTCACTCGATGCTTTTGCTATTGAAAACACGGAAGTCTTTTTCGGACCGGGCTCCATCATTTATGGCAGCGATGCCATTGGTGGGGTTATGGCTTTTCAAACGCTTGCTCCAAAATTATCCACGACAGACTCACTTAATATTTCAGGAAGCGTAGCGGGCAGGTATGCCACGGCCAATAATGAACAGACCATGCATTTTGATTTGAACCTGGGCTGGAAGAAGTGGGCATTCCTAAGCAGTGTCACAATTAGTGAATTTGATGATTTGCGCATGGGCAAGCATGGCCCGGATGAATACCTGAAACCTTTCATCGTGGAGCGCATCGATAATCAGGATGTGGTAAGCGATAACAAAGATCCGCGTGTTCAGGTACCGAGTGCCTATGCACAAGTGAACTTCATGCAAAAGATTCGTTTTCAACCCAATGATGACTGGGATTTTCAATATGGTTTTCATTATTCTGAAACTTCAGAGTATGGTCGTTACGACAGGCATATACGATACAACAATGCAGGTCTTCCCAGAAGTGCCGAATGGGATTATGGTCCTCAAATTTGGATGATGAACCATTTAAATGTTACCCACAATCAGCGCAATAAATTCTACGATCAAATGGTGATTCGCGCTGCACATCAGTTGTTTGAAGAAAGTCGTATAGAACGCAATAGGAACAATCCAATTCGTAGGAACAGGGGAGAAAAAGTAAATGCGTATTCAATCAACCTTGATTTTATAAAAGCGATAAATAGTAAAGACATACTTTTTTATGGAGCAGAAACAGTAATGAATGATGTGATTTCAAGCGGTACAGATGAAAATATAAATACAGGAACAATCGAGGAGGGTCCTTCAAGATATCCGCAAGCCAAATGGGCATCGTATGCGGCTTATGCAAATTACCAACATAAATTCACCGATAAATTTTTAACACAGGCTGGTTTGCGATTGAATGCCTTTTCTATCGATGCGGATTTTAGTAATAACCTCAACTTTTATCCTTTGCCTTTTTCAACGACAGAAATCAATAATACCGCCTTAACAGGAAGTTTGGGTTTTGTTTACAATGCTTCTGATAAAATGGCCATCAGCACAAATTTTTCAACTGGTTTTCGTGCGCCCAATGTAGATGATATGGGAAAGGTATTTGACTCAGAGTTGGGCTCAGTAGTAATTCCGAATCCTGATTTAAAAGCGGAGTATGCCTACAACATGGAAGCAGGGTTTGTGCGCCTGATTGGTGAGCGCGCAAAAGTTGAAATTACAGCCTACTATACTTTACTTAATAATGCTTTGGTAAGACGCAACTTTAGCTTAAACGGACAGGATAGTATTTTGTATGATGACGTTTTAAGTCAGGTACAAGCAGTACAAAATGCAGCTACTGCCAATGTGTATGGTACGCAATTGGGTATTGAGTTAGATTTGAAAAGAGGTTTTAGCTTTTTATCTAGATTTAATTACCAATTGGGTAGGGAAGAAATGGATGACGGAACTGTAAGCAGATCAAGACACGCTGCGCCATGGTTTGGTGTTTCAAGATTAAATTATACCAGGGAGAAATTGACGCTACAGTTTTATATGCAATACAGTGGTGAAGTTTCTTTTGATAACCTCAATATTGAAGAACGTGGCAAACCTGAAATTTATGCCATAGATGAAAACGGCAATCCCTACTCACCTGCCTGGTACACCTTAAATTTTAAACTTAGTTATGTGTTGTCGACACAATTAAGTCTGAGCGGAGGTATAGAAAACATAAGTAACCAACGATACAGGCCTTACAGCTCAGGCATAGTGGCGGCTGAAAGAAATTTTATGCTTTCCCTGAGAGCCTCATTTTAGAAATTTTATTTTTCCTATTGGAAAGCCCATAGTTTCACTTAATTTCATCTTCACATTTTGTAAACATGATGTTATGGCTAAAGCCGAATTAAAAACCAAACCCACCAAAGCAACAGTAGAAGGATTTCTCAATACTGTTGCTGATGAAGCAAAACGTGCCGATTGTTTTGCTGTAATGAAATTGATGGAGCAAATCACCAAGGAGAAAGCAAAAATGTGGGGACCAAGCATTGTTGGATTTGGTAACTATCATTATAAATATGAAAGTGGTCGTGAAGGAGATTTTTTTATAACAGGCTTTTCACCGCGTGCCCAGAACCTCACTTTGTACATCATGGCCGGATTTACGCGGTATGATGAGTTGATGAAAAAATTGGGTAAATACAAAACAGGTAAGTCTTGCCTTTATGTAAAAAGACTGGAAGATATAGATTTGAAAATATTAAAAGAGTTGATTTCTGAATCAGTAAAGTATATGAAGAAAACTTATCCGGCATCTTAACTGAACTCATGTAAAAGTGTGGTTATTTTTGAATTTGACTTCAAGAAACTTAAAAGCAGTCTTAAAAATAGTGGCGTCATTGCGAACGCCTGGTGAAAAGGTTCGGTTTACAAAAAGTTAAATGGCGTGAAGCAATCTTTTTCGGTAAATCAACAGACTGCTTCGCCCCATATTGATTTTTCAAACTGTTGATTATTTTAAGGGGCTCGCAATGACGAACTTTTTTATTTTTGAGATGGGTAAAACCAGATCTTAATATTTATGGGAAAGAAAAATAAAAAAGTTGATGAATACATAGCTAAGGCACAGCCCTTTGCCAAACCCATATTAAAACACTTAAGAAAATTAGTACACGAAGCCTGTCCCGAAATAGAAGAGAATATAAAATGGAGTTTTGTATCCTTCGATTATAAAGGCATACTCTGTTCCATGGCCTCATTCAAACAACATGTAGCTTTTGGATTTTGGAAAGCTAAATTGATCAAAGACCCCAAAGGATATTTGCAGGAAGGTAAAAAAGCAGGAGGCAATGCTATGGGAAACCTGGGCAGAGTTACTTCGCTGGAAGATTTGCCATTTGATAAAGTCATAATCGATTTTGTAAAGCAGGCCATGAAACTAAATGACGAAGATATAAAGCTGCCATCTAAACCAAAGTCAGTGCTAAATGAGGTAGCCCCTCCCGATTACTTTTTGAAAGCATTGAAGAAGAACAAGATGGCTTATTCAAATTTTGAAGCTTTTAGCCCCGGCAAGAAGAAAGAATATGTGGAGTGGATAACAGAAGCCAAAACAGATGCCACACGAGCATCGCGCATGGCCACTGCTTTGGAGTGGATCAGTGAAAACAAGCCGCGTAATTGGAAATACATGAAGAAGTGAGTGTAAGTGTAGTAAAGTTTAAAATATTTTCATGCTTTCTGCTATCAGCAAGTTTGT
>CAZVFM010000183.1:0-3763 GCA_964626095.1 uncultured Roseivirgaceae bacterium
AACAAACTGTCTATGCTGATGCCTACTGGGATAGACAGAAGCCGGGAGATCGGGTTTCGGGTATTGTTGAATGGAGTAATAAAAGCAGGCTAGGAGAAAAAGTTTGGCTTTTATATACCGAGGATAGCAGCTCGGGTCGGAAATATGGCAAAGGCAATTTTGTGTTTCCCGGGTGGGTAATTACGCTAATCAGTGTAATACTTGCAGCAAATGTTTATGGTCTGTTTTATGACTCTTCAAACAGGCACCTTGTATGGCAGTTTCTACTGAAATGGGGTTTAATAAATCTGTTTGGTGTATTGCTGCTAAGCTCAGCTATATGGTTTTATGGAAAAAGCCTCCAGTACGTTCGTTTTCATAAGCGGCATTTTTCACGCAATAGCAACTATCATCAAAAAAAATCTGAAGACTCAGTATTGCAATTTTTCAAAAAACCGATCTTTTATTCACCCGTGTTGCTACTTATTATTTTCGGCTCTTTTTGTTTCACCTTTTTCAAGTACGAAAACCTGGTTCCGAGAAATTGCGCCAATGGTAAACCGGATTTCGCTCAATACCTTAACGATACTAGATTACTGGTGGTTTCCGCGAATGAAACGATTGGCAGGTATTACCATGACCAGGATTTCAATTACAGCAACCGACATATCACCTATTTATTTGAGGGCTATTCGTTTAACCTATTGGATGCCACAACAGGCCAATCGCTCTATTCACTTTGTTGGGACAGGAAAATGAAAGAAGGGATTTTAACTGAGGAAAATGTTCCCTATAACAACCCAGCATATTATACATACCTTGTGAATGATAGGAACGAAATTTTTATTCTTTTTCATCCGGATCGCTTGAAAATCTCTAACAATAGTAACGTTTCATCTTACGCTGCGCATTTAAAAATTCAAGGCGACAGTATCGTTATTCTTCCGGATATTGACCTACAGGGAATGAACGTTGAACTTGATAACAATAAATCTGTTCTCGGGAAGGAGAACGGATACGCTCTGCTAAAAAATGATTTTGGTGAAAGCCTTTATTTATTGTTTTCTTCAGGTGAGATAACAGAAAAGCCAGGTGTCGTAAAATCTAAACCCGGTAAGGAACACAAGCAAAGAGAGCAATATTTCGAATATGCGTTCTTTTTTTGCCCCAAGGAGGCAGGATCCACCAGAACGAGTGCTTTTTTTCTGAAATATACTAACCCCGGTGGCAACACCATGTTTAGCTATTTACCTGACTATAAATCCCTATCAGCAGGAGCGCGATTAAAGGCAAAATACTTTACTGATTTCACTGAACGGCCCAGGTACTATCCCAGTGAACTAACCAATTTTTCAAGACCGGGAATAGAAGCAGATATCGCAGCCATCAAAAATCCAGAACGGATAAATAAGATTGGGGATTCTGACGGTAAGGAAGTATTGTTTATTGAGCCAAGTGTACTTTTTTACACCGACAGCTCGCTGTTGTTTATTGCTAAAGGAAATGAAGAAAATATACTATACTATAGTAATACCACCGGGATAATTTGGAGTATCAATCAATTGGAAACAGCTAAGAATGATAATACAGAATTGACACCAACTGATTTTGTTTTTCTTAAAATGGATAATGAGCAAGTTTTTATTTTAGTAAAGGGATCTCGGCTGCTTTCTGTTGATGTTACGTCTGGAAAAGTTTTGTGGAATTATACCGGAGAATGATTATTTCTTGACAGAACGTTGTTAAGCAGATGCAATATTGAAGAATGATGAGCCGGATTTTTTAATCCAACAATATGGGGAACTAGCTGCTATTGCTTTCCTGCCCTACATCGGTAATCAAATTGTCGGAAAAGGCAATGAGGAATAGAATGAGCATAAATATGCTGGCTGCTTGAAAATAATGTTTCCTCATTCCGATTTTCATTCGTTAATAATTTTTTAACTCTATCTCTTGTTAATGGATGGTATCCATGAAAATATGAGTTCAATTATCAAAAGAGGAATTACCCAACTTACCCATTCCAGTGTCGAGTCCCTGATTTCTTGTGAGCCTATAAAGTAAAATAGTTTGTCTTGGGGTATATCTCCAATGAGTCGCAGAAAAACAAAAACCAATCCAAGTCCATAACTACGAATCATAAATAGTCGATGTGCAATTATGTTCTTTCTTTTTATGGAGATCCAGGCACAGATTGTCATAAAGAGCCAGGTGGTCGAAAGGAGCAAAAGAGGAACTATGGACCCTTCCAGATCAATTGTCAATCCAAGATAAAATGCTGTCAGCCCGCCTAATAAAGCGCCAATGATATAGACTTTACCCATTGTCCGGTGTAGAGTCACATGGTTTGTACGAAGCCATGTCCAAAATTGGAACGGCCCAAGTAGCAATGGTGCAAGCGCTGTTGCCAGATGAGCGTAATACCAAATTGCTTTGGATTCCAAATTTCCGGCAGTAAAGAATCTGAATTTAATTCCACGATATAAGTAGTAAGCACTTAGCAGCGCAATGGTGAACCAAAATATCTTGATCAGTAATTTTCTGCTCAAAGTGTCAACATTTAAGTTGTAAATTTTATTTTGTGATAATCTTTTTTTAGCCAGATAGCCCAAATAATAATAAGCGGTACTAACCATACAGCAATATCAGATGTTAATAATGCCGTATGCTCGTTCGGGGTAATCAGGCGAAAGAATCCCATTAAAGTGATATTCATAATTCTTACGGTTACAAAATATGCGGCACAGATAAAACTGCTGATCATGAAGCGCTGGTGAACAACTACTTTTTTCTTATGGATGAAATACCACGCGAGCACACAAAATATCAACCAGAGTAGTGAAGCCATAGTTTGAGAAGGACGGCAAGCAATACAACCACTGTTCGGTATAATATTGAAAACCAAAATCAGTACACTGATGATACTAAGGAATACATATAGTTTGCCGAACAACCGATGTGTTTTCATGTTTCTGTCCCTGAACTTCTTGTTGAACTGAAAGACAGCCAGTACAAGTACAAGCGTACCGGTTAGTATATGCATGACAAACCACATCACTTCAACGGTGCTGTTACGGTTGAAGGACGCAGGCATACCTTCCCATACATACCGAATACTCGGTAAAATCACCAATGCAGCGAGTGATAGAAAGACAGACCAGAAGATCGTGGGAATTATTTTTTTCATGTCTGTTTTAAAATGCTCAGAATGATTGACCCAAAAGCAGTTTCGGCAATAACATTACTGAGCACAATGGCCAACCAATACAACCCAAAACACCACCATGAAACGGGTTGAATTTTTCCAAGTTTCTGATAGTCGTGTATCAACAAACTGACCGTAAGCGAAACTAATATGAGCAAACTAAACAGCATGCCCACATTACTGTCCAATAGATAACTGGTTATTCCTCCAATCCGGAATACCGCAGCGAAAATGAAAGCAATTCCGGTGTATAGCATCAGGCGCTTATGAATACCCGATTGGTTGCGTTTGATAATCGCAATTGTGAAACAGCCGATAAACAGCGCACACATGAAAACATCCAACCATAAGATAGAAATTAATCCAGGCTCCACTTCATCAACTGTGCTGTTTTGTTGTTGTGCCAGGTGCTCCATCCGATCGGGGAAAACAGTAATGACCCATATTGTGGATGCCAAAACCAAAGCTGCCCAGGCAGCACCAAACCAACCGAGCTTTCGGTGGATGTGAACTTTTTTATACTTAATCCATCCCGATTGCACGACAAGAAAGATGTACCATATTGTTAGAATGATTCCA
>CAZVFM010000183.1:3773-5655 GCA_964626095.1 uncultured Roseivirgaceae bacterium
GGAAGTCCGTCCGGATATAATGGCTGCTCAGGCGCCAGCGGTTTTAAATAGAAACTTGGTGCAAAGCCAATAAAAACCAGTATCAGCAGTATCCAGAACATGGTGTAGAAATAATCTGAACGTTTTGTCATGTTGTTTTTATTCAAAGAGTAAAGCTGATAGCCGATTCCAAACTGGATGATAGGATATATTATAGAATAAAAATATTCCGCTTGTGTGGAGAACCAGCACCAGTGTTGTTGGCCAGATTTTAAGATTCTTGGTAATGTGAAAAGTAAGCAATGAAATAAATAAGATCAACACGAATCCAAACACAAAGTTTCCGGCTATGACATTTTTGTGCATAGTCTATTTTCTTCGTTTAGGCTCTTGTTGCGTACTGCAATGAATGCCACCACCGCCCCAGTTCAGGCTCAAAGCATCTATAAATACAATTTTCCTTCTCGGAAAGGCTTTCTGAAAAAGCTGCTCAACTTCTTTTTCTCTTTTGATAGAGGCTTCGTCTTTGGCATAAGAAGCGGTCACCACTACGCCATTGGTCACCAGGAAATTCATGTAGCTCGATGCGGCTACATGCGTCAAGGTATCTCCAACTTTAACCAAATGACGGTCAGCATAGCTGAAGTCTTTCACTCGGATGTGATGATTATCATACAAAGAATCTGAAACTACGACAGGTCTTTCTTGATAATATGGTAAAGGAATCTTGATGATTTTGAAAGGTTTTCCATCTTGGTCTGTGGCATTTTTCAGGATTTCATAGCTCTTCGACATGCGTTCATAATTGAGCTTATTATATGGATGCTCATGCACCTCGCTTTCATCTACCCAAGCCAAAAGAATGGTGCGGGCATCGGCAAAGCGCACAAACTCATCGGTATGGCCTCCTGTGCCCATGCCTATGTATTTGCCCAAATTAAAATGACCAATATGTCCATCCTCTGCCAAACCTTCCGGAAGCCAGATCACTTTCTTAATGCCTAAAGTCTTTTTGTATTCCTCTTCCAATTGCTCTTTGGTCCAGCCTGGATTGCGTTGCAGGGTAACTGCCTCGCATTGGATAAGTACGCCTTTCCCATTTACTTCAATGGATCCCCCTTCTATGGTGAGATTACCTTTCATCCATTTGGCTCCGGTAGCCACTGCCATCAAACTATCTACTTTCGCTCTCTTTCCGGTTCTGGTCTTTTCTTTAAAAACTTCAAGGCTATCTAAAATAGTAGAGTCCCGTAAGACCTGCCAATCCAGTGATCCATAAGCGTTCCACTCATAGTCCACAGCACCCAATTCACCTTGCTTATTAATGACAAATGCAGCACCATGATCTCTGATCCAGTGGGCCTCACCGGGCATAACATAAAATTGGATTCGGCTCGTGTCTACCCCTAAGGAATCCATTTGCTTTTTTGCGATGGATAAAATGCTATCCGATGGTGCAGCCATTTTGATGGCCACATGTTCATCTATGGCTTTCATCACATCAGTCATTACCCGTTTGTAATCACTTGCCGCGTCACTCATATACCAGGTGCCAAACCATACCGCTTCATGGGGTTCAAATTCTCCGGGCATGTAGAATGCAGTTGGGTCTGATTTTTCTTTGCAGGAGACAAAGGCAATGATGCATATCAAAAAGTAACTTACTTTCATAGTTAATTCTAGGATTTACTAAACCACAAAACTTTATATGAATAATTTACAGTGTAAATTCTATCATCACCTTTACTTCATCACTCAACACAATACTTGATTCTCCAATACCAAAGTCTAATCGGTTCAGACTAAACTCAGCTTTAAATATTTGTTGTCGACCAAGAGAGGCAACAGTAAAAGGAATTTCAATTTCTTTTTTCACGTCCCTGATTTGTAAATCAAATACTCC
>CAZVFM010000184.1:0-5653 GCA_964626095.1 uncultured Roseivirgaceae bacterium
TCCTGCAATTTTTTTAAACGCAGTATTGAATGATGATTTAGAATTATAGCCTACTCGTTCGGCTACCTCCTCGATTTTAAGGTAGGGCTCATTCACAAGTATTTCTTTAGCCGCTAAAATTCTGTGGGTAGCCAGAAATTCAAAAAAATTCTGATTCAGGTTTTCGTTAATGACCTGTGAAGTGATATGCACACTGCTTCCGATTTTGGCGGCTAAATCAGGTAAAGTGAAATTTGAATTTAGGAAAGGCATTTCTTCTGCAAAAACTCGATTAATCCTGTCAAGTAATAATTGCTGTTGTTCAGCTGGCAGTGTTGATGACTTGTATTTTTCCTTTTCATTGACAGGTGTTTGCCTGAAAAATCCTGAGCCACGCATCACCGAGAAACTGGTAATGTAAATCAGCAAGGATCCAAAAGCAGCAAAGAGATGATCTCCTGTGTCGTCTTTATGGAAAAGTTTTACTAACAAAATTAGCAATGTAAATAGAGCTATATGGAATACCCCATTTCTAATCGTTCGCAAAGCTGCCGTTTGTGGCGACCAAAACGATTCCTTCCTTTTACGAAAAGATTGAAAAATTACAATACCGCACAACATCAGGTACACCGTAAGGCTTATCAGTACCAGTTCGGTGTGCCATTCGGTAAGCAGGAACCATCTTGGGTCGCTTAGTTCAATAGTTTCTCTTAAAGGCAAGTTAGGATGGTAGGCATAAATCCATGAGTTGTATTTAAAATCCGCTGAAGAAAGCAAAAACGGAATAAGCAATAGGGTATACACAAGAGGAAAGAGTATGTGTATCAGTATTTTACTATTCTCCACATTTCCTTGGGCCAATGCCCTCACAAATAAATAAAGCATTGGGCCAATCAGTAAGGCAAAAGTTTCGGAGAAGTCAACGAGATGTAGCGCATGGATAACATAGCCTGTGTACATAAAAAATATTTCAAGCAAGCAGGCAACAATAGATATGAGAAACCATCCGAAGAAAATATTGTATTGTCTGCTGCGATTTTCCTTAGAGAAAAAGAAGAAAGAAAGAAATATAGCC
The DNA here is from genome assembly GCA_964626095.1 of uncultured Roseivirgaceae bacterium. Classification (GTDB taxonomy): domain Bacteria; phylum Bacteroidota; class Bacteroidia; order Cytophagales; family Cyclobacteriaceae; genus DAOLDI01. The sequence goes on from CAZVFM010000184.1 coordinate 1,055, forward strand.
TGAACAATGCCAAGAAAAATAAAAAATGCAAACAGGTCAATGCGATATTCCATGTCGAAATATAGCACACAAAAAATGAAAAAGGTTTGAGCATTTAGCCCAAACCTTATCAAAAGTTAGCCATAGACAAAAAAAGTATATCAGGTTAACCTTATCAGCCTTTAATAAATCTGTATCCCAATTTTACTTCAATGCGTTGCCCCCGGTTAATCTCGGCTCCGGTATTAATAATTGTTACGTACTCTATTCCAAGCCAGAATTGCACACTGGTTCTTAATTCTAATATATTGTTTATGAATAAAGGGGAAGCGTAGGAGGAATTCGCCTGATCAGGAATGTCGGATAATCTTACTCCATAAGCAACGGCACCTTCATAATGCAATATAAATGGAGAACTTCCTATTTGTAAATCATAGATAAGCGCGGGGCCTACACCAATATAATAACCGGCAGGATCAAGCAAATAGTCGGGTGCACCTTTTGAACCTCCACCATAGTAGTAGTACATATAGTCTCCCAGGTGAGCCCCTATCGCAAGATTAGCATTTGCATCAGATTTAATTGATTTGGCCCAGTTGTGCCAGCCTAAAAATGTATTCAGTTCTGTTGTAAAATCTTCCTGGAACAACATCGCATCTCCGCCATTGGCTACATTTAATGCTATGGCTAAAAAATCTCCGATTAGCTTTACTCTGTGGCTTCTGTTCCATGCACCTTTTTCATAAGCCGATTTCATAAAATCAAACTCTGGCGCAAAGTAACCCCTGCCTACAGCTTCCGGTTTTCTTGGTGGATTGTCCAGGTATGTGTACCTCATTGAAAAACCATATTGCATCTTCCCGTTGTGCTCAAGTAAACTTAATTGGGCTAACAACGGGAATGCAAACAGGTATACTATCAAGAACAATAAGTACTTCAACATCAGACTAAAACTTCCTGATTAAAAATGATACTGAGCCTGTGATAAATAATCCTTCGAAAGGACGTTGACCCAACTCAAGAATAAAAGTCTTATTGCCAAAAAATCCTCCATCATATCCATGGTTCTGATCTTTGGTATGAGGCCTCATATTCCAATTCATACCTACTCTCCATCCCAACAAACCGGTTTCAGTTGTTGCATCTTCCAACATCATAGTGGTTGGAAGAATAAGTACATCCGCATAAAAACTCATGCTTTTGGCTGAAACAAAATTATCGGGGGCACCTTCTTCCTGAACCCTAAAAAACCGTGATGTCTCTCTTAACAAGCCGGCATAAACACCTTTATGAAAAATGCCTTCTTCATCATAATTATCGCCACTATCACCCTCCCAGGAGGTGTTTTTAAGATAAACTCCTCCCCTGGCTTTAATTTGCTTACTTACTGTTCCCACAAATTGCACGTACTCGGTTGTTGCTTCAGTGACTTTATATTGTTGGTTAAGCACTGAAGTGTAGCCAACATCTCGTTCGCGATATGACAGTACTACAGTTTCTGTTCTTTTTGATTCACTTTCGCTTAACTTAAACTCAACACCTCCATCAACATGAAATGCAAACCCTCCCGTTTTGGCCAATCTTAGTAATGGTACTCTCAATGAACCGCGAATTGCAAGGTCATCAGAAATTGGATAAAGGGTATTAACCCCCACAGAAAAGAGGAAGGCTCCACCTAAGTTTTTGAAACCTGCATCAAGACCATACCATTCAAGACCGATGTAGCCCTTTTTTATTTCGCTAACATCATCAGACACGAGCTTGTAACTTTGCGAAAATAATTTGTTTGTAGTGAGTAAAGAGATTAAAGCCAACAAATAGACAATCTTTTTCATTTAAATAGTTCTTTGTTTTTAGTTAAATAAATTATTTTATACCTGCGCTTTTATAAAAATTAGTCAAGCCAACCGTCAAAAATTCTTTAGTCAATCTTTCGGTTTCTTTTTTGTACAATTCGCCATTACAGGTGGCTATATGTGAAGCATTTGAATTTACATCGGTAGTTACCCACACCAATCCGGCCCAACTTGGAACATTAGTAGCTTTAGAAGTTGTTGTTTCACTAAATTTCTCGTCCTGAAATACTTTTGATTCTATTGCAATGTCGCTCTTAAGTGTATTTTGTATTGCTGCTGTTGCCGCTGTAAAAGTTTTGCCATAACTGAAATTAACAGTTGACACAACCATGGAGGGGCCTGGTGCTGTTGAAACTTTGAAATTTACTTTCCCTTTTACATTGGATACATTCAACAATTCAGAACGAAATACCTTCATATCAATAAAGTCAAATGAAAGCGCTACATCCACAATAATTGCATCACCAAGTTCTTGCGAAAGCGCGGGAGACCTGTCGAATACTGTGGTTCTTTCTTTGCCGGATTTCTTCTCGCCCGGAACAAAATATTCATAGCCGGCAGGTGTGGCACGTACAAAGCCGGCAGATTCTGATGAACTTAACTCTCCGCCTTGCTTTCTAATCCAGTCTTTATATAAACTTGTTTTTCCGGCTTCATCGGCTGACACAAGTTCGAAACCCTTGCTTTTAAGATCCTCAATAAAGTACTGATAAGCGTTGTTTGTTACCATCATAAAATCTTCGGATTCAACGCCTTCCAAAGCAACTCCCATTACGGTCTTGGTACTGGAGTGAACTCTGCCAAAACTCTCGCCTCCAGTTGTTGAGGCATCAGCACTCCCAAATACTTCAAAGAATATTTGAAAACTGTTGATGTAAACTTTCTTTGGTGCATTCTTGAATTTTCCCTGGCTAAATCCTCCGGATTTAACCTCTTTATCAGAAATGGTTTGCGCATTTACAAGAAATGGCAATACCATACAGGCAATTACTACAGATAACTTTCTCATGATGTTTATATTTAGGTGATTGTAAAATTGATGTTTCATCTATACAAACATCTTGAATAGCCTAAATCAACACCATTCCACCAAACGGGTATTTTGGCATACCCACCAGTACGGATGCTAATAAAGAATGAGTGGAATTAACTTAAATGAGGTTGTTTGCGTAGGCAAACTTGATAAGACCTACCAGAGAACTTGTTCCTGTTTTACGAAAAATGTTTTTGCGATGCGTCTCAACTGTTCGCTCAGAAATAAACAATTCTTCAGCAATTTGTTTGTTGGAAAATTCTTTTGCGATAAGTTTTAATATTTCTCTTTCCCTGTCGGTAAGCAATTTATTATCATCTGGAAAATTCAGGCTTTTGATCAGCATTTTATTGATCTCATCACTTAAAAATACTTTGCCATTGTTGATTTGTCTGATCGCTTCAAGCAGTTCTTTGTGTGAATCCTTTTTGAGTATATAGGCATTTACTCCTTCTTTCAAAATTTCTTTCACTAAATGAGTTTCGTCATGCATACTCAACACAACTACTTTTATGTCAGGATATATTTTCTTTACCCTGCGGATAAGTGAAAGTCCATCCATACCCGGTAAATTAAAATCAGTAATCAGTAACTCTGGCCGTTGGGTTTTAAACAATTCAAGGGCTTCTTCGGCCGAAGCAGCGGTTGCTACAACTTTAACAAGCTCATCTCTTTCCAGCAAAGCACGGATACCATCCAATAGAATAGCATGGTCGTCAACTATAATAGTCTTCATCGTTTGAGTCCTCTTATCCATGGATAAAAATGCTGGCCATGAAAATTTCATCATCATGGCTACAAAACAAATTACTTACAAAGTAATAAACCATCCGTAGTATTGGGTATTCTTAGTTAAGTTCTTTAAGGGATACTGTTTCAACTTTTGCCGGGCTTAACTGCAAGGGCATATCAATAATCAAGGTAGTACCCCGAATATCAGGCCTTGTATCAACTTCTACTTTGGCCTGTATAAGTTTCAGGCGCGACTGAATGTTTTTCCAGCCATTGCCTCTGCTGTTTTCCAGCAAAGAAGCGTTAAAGCCCTCTCCATTATCTTCTATGGTAAGTGTTAAGGAGTACTCATGTTTGACCAGCTGAATATCTATTTTATCTGCTGAATTATATTTAAGCACATTATTGATCCATTCCTGCAGCACCCGATAGAGGTTTATCTCTTGCAATTCATTCAACCTTTCCTCAATCCCGAAATGACTAATTGTTACCATTACTTTTCCGGTTTGATTCAAGCGGATGGCAAACTCTTTCAGTGCTTCAATTATGCCGCTTTTGATTAAGACGGCCGGCATAAGGTTGAAAGCAATATTTCGAATTTCCTTATGCATTTCTTCAATTGTCTTTTCGGCTTGCTCAAATGAAATTTGCTTTTTCTCCGCATCTTTCTCGCCTTCTAATTTGTCAATTTGTAATCGCAGTGCAGAAATTAGCTGGCCAAAGCCATCGTGCAAATCCTGGGCGAAACGCCTGCGCTCTGTTTCTTGTGAATCCAATGCGGCTTGTATGGCGGCTTGTCTTAACTCTATTTCCTTTTCCTTCTCCAGGATCTCTCTCTTTTTCTTAAACCTGCTTTTATTAAGTTGGAGAATTACGATTAGTAAGCCTACAACTACAGCTAAAAAAACAGAAAGTATCAATACCTGATAAAACCTTGTCTCTTTATCTTTAATTTCTGTTGCACTTGCAAGCAGTTGCCGGTCTTTGAGTGCTGTTTGA
>CAZVFM010000185.1:0-5640 GCA_964626095.1 uncultured Roseivirgaceae bacterium
AGAACTGGCATTAAGTGATTTGATGTCCATACGTCCAGCATCTCTTTTTAGCTTTTCCATAAATAAATACACACCAAGGTATTCACCATTTACTTCAAGTTCTACAAATTTGGTTCTGCTGGCATACTTACCGATATTTCGCGACAGCGTATATCCAACATGATTGTACATCAGGCTTCGGTCCCAAATATATTTATCTGTTAAGTTAACCACATGACCAACTAATCTCCAGTCTTCTTCTTCTGGCATTCCAAAAAAGGAAACATCAGTACCGGCACCGGTGGCATCTATACTTTCAATATTGAAACCTTTTTTGCTAGAAAGTCTGAATGAAGTTTTTCCTCTGAACTCAATCCCAATGGATTGTTGCTGCACCAGTTTTTTTCTTTCATATATTTTAAGATTGGCCGGAACCCTTGGTTCATAAGGAATATCCACTCCATTTGTACTGATAACAAGGTAAGGCAAGTCGCTGTCACCAACATCAATAGCGAACACTTGCCCGTCATCACCTACAGGGATTTCAATTTTCTCTAAATCCTTGCAAGCAAAAAATAAAATAAGAATCAATAAGGTCTGAAGCGACCAATAATATATCTTTTTCATTCTAAGATTTTAAAATCACATTAAATTACTTTTAGATGTTCTGGTCTAAACCTGCGACCATTCATTTAGAAAGCTACGTAATAAATTCAGACAATGGAACTAAAGTTTAATACAAAATTATCAACATAGGTGGGTATACCCTGGTTAATTCAATTTAAGCTAGTCTTCATTCTTCTTTTTAATCCTGTCACTTTCAAGGAAAGCACCTTTGCAGGCTAAAGTTCCATTATTTTTATCCTCAACTGCATTTTCTTCAGTTTTGAAACCGATTCAATAGCCATATTTTCATTAGTATTGCGGCTTTGCCACAGCATTATAGAACAAACAAACGCTTAGTGAAAAAACTCTATTACATTAAATCTGCTGACGCTACTTCTGAATATGTCATCATTTGGAAATACACAGTACACCCCGAAAATATACTTGACTTCGAAAAAACCTATGGAAGTAAGGGGGTGTGGGCTAAGTTGTTCAGTCAATCAAAAAATTATAGAGGTTCCATACTATACAAAAGCGAAGATGTCCAACATTGTTATTTTCTAATAGACAACTGGACTGATAGGCAATCGTATGAAGATTTTAAAAATACACATGCCGAAGTTTACACGGAGATGAGTAATAGCTATGCAAGCCTATATACAACCGAAGAGCAAATCGGTACTTATACAAAAATTCTTTAATCCATTTTATTGAAGAGCACCCTTTAACGTGTTGGACTAAAACTAAAACTTCATCCTTCAGGTGGCAACAACTTACTCCAACATAGGCTCCCGGCCTTCTTTAGCACGTTCAGTTAAATGATGCCGTTGTATAGCCCGCACGCATGCATTGTACCTTAAGATAGGATCATCATTGCCTGAAGGGCGAAGTTTTGCTGCTTTCTCAAAAGACTCCATGGCTTCTTCCATCCATTCATAGGCATCGAAGCTGCTTCCAAAACCACCACGTATAATGGCAGCTTTAGCCTGGCGCTCAGAAACAATACCCGAATAATATGCCTTTTGATATTCGTCAGTTAATTTAGCGAGCGATTCGCGCACTTCATTATCACCCATACCACTTCCGAATTGATCGCTTAAAGACAGGATAAACATGACCAATGCGGTTTGGTTATCGGGCTCAAGTGACAATACATCACGACAAATACTTTCTGCTTCTGCAGGTTCATTTAACAACCGATAGCGCTCAACTTTCTCCAATGCGCGTGTAATTCCTTCTTTAGTAATAGATTTTAATTCATGCATAACCTTACTTTTTAGGTGATGTAAAATGAGCGTGTACTAATATATGGCATACTTTATCAAATTGCAAAAGCAATTGAGAGACTACCTGAACCATAACACGAAAACAGTAAATCCGCTAACAAAAGCTGCCATGGAATAGCAGAATATAGCTATGGGCTTATCATAGGGCTGCAGTTGCAAACCTTCGTGCAGGGTAAACCTAAAGCGGTGCGCCCAATGAAACATTGACATAGAAACGATGGCAAGGATTAATATTTTACTGTACCAGGGACTCAATAAAGTAAGCCATCGCTCGTAGCTTACATCTATCCAGCCTAAAGGAATAGCTAAACCTGTAATCACCAGCAATACCGGAAGAAACAGAGAAGAGATGGCTCCTCCCCCGCCAAACAAAGTCCAGAAAAATGGTTCTATAGGGCGTTTCATAAATTCAAGTTTCCAAATTCAAAATACTTTTATCCCATCACCAACCAAACCAATACAACAGAGATAACCACCCAACCAATATAATTAGACAAGGCGATGAGTACGCCAGGTAAGGGCTTTTCTCCCAACTTGACCACCATCGCTTTGGGAGCAAGGTTAAACCAGGTTATACTATGAAATATCAATCCGATCAATAAGACTACATGAATTGCAATGGCAACAGGCGTTCGCATTAACTCAAAAAACTTTAAGTGTGCATCCGGGCCTGTAAATACAGCACGTACTAAAAAAAGTAAAAGTATCACATACACTCCTACACATACACTGGTAAGTTCGCGCAAAATAAACTTGATATGTATCCAACGTCTTGACCACCAGAAAATATTATACTGGCGTTTATACAATTTGGTATTGGCCATTACTTGCTTTTGCATGGCTTTAGGATTTATTTTTTCTATCTCCAAAGGGCAACAAAATTGATTTCCACCAATCGGTGGCACCCGCAATTTTATATCGCTGTATAGCCCCTGCCGGATCAACTCCTTTAGGACAAACCGCAGAACATTCGCCCACAAATGTACAGTGCCAAATGCCATCATCGGTACTCAATTCCTTCATGCGTTCTTCTTGTCCCTGATCCCGATTATCAAGATTATAACGCTGCGCCAAAGCAATGGCTGCAGGTCCTATGAACTTGGGTTCTAATCCATAAACAGGGCAGGCAGAATAACATAGCATACAATTGATGCACATACTGTATTGCTTGTAGTCTGCCAGTTGCGATGGCGTTTGTAAATATTCTCCCTCCTCAACCAGTTTTTCCTGATCACGAATGACCCATGGCTTTACTGATTTCAATTTATTCATGAAGTCGGTCATCTCAATTACCAGGTCGCGCACAACAGGAAAATTATCGAGAGGCTCCACGCGAATAGGGCCGGGTGCATATTTCTCTAAAAAAGTGGCGCAAGTAAGCATTGGGGTTCCGTTCACCATCATTCCGCAACTGCCACATACGCCCATACGACAAGACCAACGAAACGATAAGGTACCATCTACATAATCTTTGATGTAATTGAGGGCATCAAGAATTACCCAGTCTTTTTTCAAAGGCACTTCATATGTTTGAAACACCGGTTCATCTTCTTGCTCGGGGCGGTAGCGAAAGACTTCTATTTTAATATTCTCTGGCATGTCTAATTATTTAAAATAAAAAACACAACTCTTGAATTTAACTATCTCCCATACACACGTTCTCCCGGAGGCCATTTGGTAATATTCACTGGAGTATATTTCACTTCAGGAAGATCATTCGCTTTTCTATAAATAAGAGAGTGTGCCAAATACTTTTCATCGTCACGATTTGTGTAATCTGTTCGCTGATGCGAACCCCGTGATTCTTTTCGGTGCAATGCACCCTGCACAACCGTCTCGGCAGTATCAAGTAAGTAGGATAACTCCAACGCTGCAATCAATTGCGTATTGAACGTACGGCTGCTATCTTCTATAGAAAGATTTTTTGACCTTTCCTGTAATTCACGAATAGTAGCCTGAGAAGCTTTCAATGAGGCTTCGGTACGATAAATACCTGCGCCTTCCTCCATGGTGGTGTGCATCGCTTTGCGTATGTCGGCAATTCTTTCTTTACCTTTTCCTGATACCAGGTCACGCAAGCGTAACTCTTCTTCCGCAGCAAGCGCGGCTAATCCTTTGCCACTAAACTGTTGACTTGCTGCAAACTCTGCCGCATTTTTTCCGGCACGATTACCAAATACTAAAAGTTCTGTGAGTGAATTAGAGCCTAAGCGATTCGCACCATTAATACTTACACAAGCAGTTTCACCAGCTGCATACAAACCTTTCAACGAAGTTGCTCCCTGTATATCTGTATGAATGCCTCCCATCATGTAATGCACTACAGGGCGCACGGGAATCATCTCTTTGATGGGATCAATGTTTTCGTATTTCAAACAGAGTTCACGCACAAAAGGCAATTTGGTATTGATGACTTTCTCACCAAGGTGTCTGATATCGAGATGAACATAATGTCCATATGGGCCCTCGATGGTCCTGCCCCTCTCAAACTCTTTTACAAAAGCCTGTGATAGTCTGTCGCGCGGCCCGAGCTCCATCGAACGCAAAACGGGTTTGGGTTGAGGCGTTCCTAAATCATAATCCTGTAAATAACGATAGCCATCTTTATTGAGCATGTAGCCACCTTCTGCGCGTGCAGCTTCAGTAATCAATATACCGGTAAAGGGCAAACCAGTGGGGTGATACTGAACAAACTCCATGTCTTTAAGTGCTACACCAGCGCGGTAAGCTAATGACATCCCATCCCCGGTTTTGATATTCGCATTGGTGGTGTATGGAAAAACTTTTCCACTGCCACCGGTGCATACAATGACAGCTTTGGCATACAGGGCGTGTACATTTCCGGTAGCCATTTCAATGGCCACTGCCCCGCGACAATGACCATCTTCTACCAAAAGTGAAGTAACAAACCATTCATCAAAGCGATGGATTTGCTCATACTTAAGCGTAGTTTGAAAAAGTGCATGCAGCATGTGAAAGCCCGTTTTGTCGGCAGCAAACCAGGTGCGTTCAATTTTCATTCCTCCAAATGGGCGTACTGCAACTTTGCCATCGTCTTGCCTGCTCCAGGGACAGCCCCAGTGCTCCAGGCGAATCATTTCTTTGGGCGCTTCATTTACAAAAATTTCAACTGCATCCTGATCACTCATCCAATCGCCACCGGAGATGGTATCGTACGCGTGATGATCAAGACTATCGTTGTCTTTAATGACTGCCGCTGCACCACCCTCAGCCGAAACCGTATGACTGCGCATGGGGTAAACCTTGGAAACAACACCAACTTTTAATTTAGGATTAGTTTCGGCCACAGCAATAGCTGCCCGCAGACCTGCACCGCCTGCACCGATGATGAGTACATCGCATGAATGTTGTGAATGGATCATGGAGAAACTTTTATGTTAAAACTCCCCTCTTCACTTTCCTTCAAACAATTATACAAAAAAACTTAGCAGATGCAAGTCACAACTGATCTGAGTGGAGGCAATTTGCCAAAGAAAGACACTTTGGAATAATGGCCTTAAACAGAAAAGGTGCCCTAAATTTGACAGGACACCTTTCTATATCGTTTAATTTACTTTACTCAATACTTCGCGGGCTGGCCTTTTTTTGGCGTGGACTTTAAAATAAAATCCCGGATATGTTCATTGGAAGTAGCCAGGTCCTCTTCACGAAGGTACATCATGTGCCCACTGCGGTAGCCTTCAAAGCGTAAGCGGTCTTTCATTTTTCCGCTGGGGTCAATGTGCCACATGGTATACTTGGCTTCAAA
>CAZVFM010000186.1:0-5534 GCA_964626095.1 uncultured Roseivirgaceae bacterium
CAGCCAGAGCAGGGATGGAATTATGAAACAGGGTTCAAGGGATTGATAATGGGAAAAAATTTAAATTATGAGCTCACGTTTTATTATTTCAGATTGGATGAAAGTATTGTGATAAGGCGCACCATAGATGGTGCAGAGTATTTTGATAATGCCGGAGGAACGAACCAGGCTGGAATAGAATGGACTTTGGATTGGAGGCCCTTTCATTCGGGTTCAGCTTTAACAGGCAGCCGTATTTGGCATGCGCTGACCTGGCAGTACTATCGTTTTCGTGATTATGAAAAAGCAGATGCAGATTTCTCAGGAAATCAGGTTACCGGCACTCCGGATTTCATTTATTCCGTAGGTGTTGACTTGGTTAACCGCAGAGGATATTATGCCAACATCACCTCACAATACGTGTCGCGCATTCCACTTGATGATGCAAATCTGATTTTTGACAATGCGTATTTTTTATTGGGGGCACGACTAGGCTTGAAACTCCAACATGGGGAATTGTTTGGAGGAATTGATAATGCATTCAATACTTTTTATTCCTCCGGCCCCGACCTCAACGCTTTTGGTCAGCGATTTTATAATCCGAGCACAGGAAGAAATTTTTATTTTGGCATCAAGATAAAATTGGGTTTAAAGAAGAAGACCAACGATGCTTGACAGCATACCAAATGTTGTAATAGAAAAACTTAAAGAGGTTCTATCAAAGCATATCGGAACCTCTATTGAATTACTCAACTTTAGTTTTGTATCCGGAGGCTGTATTAATCAGGCCGGACGCCTGCAAACGAACCGCGGTAATTTTTTTATTAAGTGGAACAATGCGAAAAAGTTTCCTGGCATGTTTCATGCCGAGGCAAAGGGGTTGAAATTACTGGCAAGCTCAAAGACTATTCAAATCCCGGAGGTAATAGTTTACGCAGAAGTAGGTGAATCTCAGTTTTTAATTTTGTCAATGGTTGTGGAGGGATCAAGAAGCAAAAGTTACTGGCAATTGCTTGGAGAACAACTGGCCCAAATACATAAAAACAGTTCATCGCAATTCGGTCTTGATCATAATAATTATATCGGCTCATTAACACAGCACAATAATTATCATCACAACTGGATCGATTTCTTTATCAATGAAAGAATCAATCCACTGCTTAAACAAGCAATCGATAAAGATCTTTGTTCGGCACAAATAGCGAAAGCATTTGAATCACTTTATAAAAAACTTCCTTCTATTTTTCCAGATGAAAATCCTGCGCTTCTTCACGGAGACTTATGGAGTGGCAACTTAATGGTTGATGAATCGGGTCAGCCTTGTTTGATTGATCCGGCTGTTTATTATGGGCACCGGGAGATGGACCTCGCCTTTAGCAGACTTTTTGGGGGTTTTAATCCTGAATTTTATACTGCCTATAATTCAGTATTTCCGATTGCGAGTGATTTTGAAGCTCGTGTTGATTTGTATAATATATACCCCCTACTTGTTCATTCTCTTTTATTTGGCGGGGGATATATGGCGCAGGTCATGCAAATTTTAAAAAGGCACGAATAATTGGTTATTAAATCAAAAGGGAGTTACAATCGCTAATGTTTTCTTATATAGTACGGTAAATTACATGTAACTTCGCTATCAAAAGCATTTACTATAATTTGCAAGGTTTAATTCTATCACAAAACAACAAGAATCATGAAATTATTAAAATTATCCCCCTTAGTGCTCCTGGTGTTTTTCTTTTCAGGATGTGATTTGTTTGAAGATGCAGCAGATGTAAATTTTAACAGGGTATTAACGGCAAGCATCAATGTAAATGCCGGACCGGATGATCAAAGTGTGTCTGACATGGTATTGATTGATGCAGAGACCGATAGTGAGGTACAGCAATATACGGATAAGATCAAAGAGTTTAAAGTTAACAGCATTACCTACAGCCTATCAAATTATGAGGGGCCTTCACCATGTCAGTTTACCAATGGCACCATGCGGTTTAGTCAAAGTCCAACCAACCCCGGAAATTTGGTGGCTTCGGTTAGCAGTTTGGATCTATCAACAGCTTCAGGTCAGGAAATAGATTTAGGGGCAGCAGAAAATATCACAAATGAAATTGAAAGCTTTTTAAAGGATGGAAGAAAAGTATACGTATATGTGGAAGGTAATCTCTCGGATACACCGGCTTCATTTACCGTACAAATCAGTTTTGATATTACAGTAACTGCCAATCCTTTAAACTAAACTCAGTTTTCAGACATAATAAAAAGGCGGGAGCCATGAAGCAACCCGCCTTTATTAACAACCTCACCTACCAACAAGTATTATTGATTACCCGGCCTTAGCCGCCAATGCTGGCCAAGCGTTCTCTTTTCTTTTTGGCCGCTTCGTATCTGCGTCTTTCGGTAGACTTATCTACACCTTCACTTGCAGCTTTTTCACGTGCTGCTTTAATTCTCGCCTGCTTGATTCTTTTTTTCTTCGCAGCTTCGTATCTGCGTCTTTCGGTATGATTATCAACGTCTTCGCCAGCTGCCTTTTCACGTGCGGCTTTTATTCGAGCTTGCTTTTGCCGTTCATTTTTTAACCTTGCCTGCTTGATTCTATGTTGCTTCATACGCTCATACGCTAATCGCTCCTGGCCTGTGCGCGATTGTTCAACCCTTTGCTGATTTAAAGCCGCCTGGTCAAGTCGGGCTTGCTGCATCCGGGCTTGTTGCACGCTTGCTGCCTCCCTTCTGTCAATGGCACTCATGGGCCTTTGCTGAGCACACACCGGTACTGCAATGCCCATCATCCCGATGAGCACCACCAAAATTACATTCTTCATAATAATGGAGTTTAATTAAAAGATATTTGGTGTTTAGACCGTAATAATCATGAAAGGTTTAATGGTTCTGGAATTTTTTTCTTGTAGTCATTAAATATAATTATCATCGTACGAGAAAATCAAATTGGAATGATTAAGCAGCAGCAACATGTTGATATTGCAGAGGCACTTTACTTTCTTGCTATCATCCCGCCTGAGCCCATCTATAACGAAGCCTTAAAATGGAAGCAATTTTTTGCTGAGCATTACCAAAGCAAAGCCGCGCTAAATTCTCCTCCGCATATTACATTACACATGCCATTTAAATGGAAAATAAAAAAGGAACAAAAGTTATTTACAGCATTCACACTATTTGCGAATGAAAGAAATGCATTCGAAGTTCACATAAAAAGTTTTGGCGCATTTCCTCCGCGAGTAATTTTTATGGATATGATGAAGTCAGAAGCACTGTTGAAAATGCAGAGATCGCTTAATGCGCACATGAAAAAAGCCTTGCAATTATTCAATGCCAATTACAAAGCGAAGGCTTATAATCCCCATATAACCTTAGCCTTTCGGGATTTGAAGAAAGGATTATTTGAAACCGCCTATAATGAAGTGAAGGATAAAAAATTTGAAGCAACATTTTTAGTTAAAGAAATTGCATTATTAAAGCACAACGGAAAAAGCTGGGATCTCTATAAAAACTTCGAATTGTCATCTAAAGTCTACGAGGGTTTTAAACCCTCGTAGACTTGCTAACTTGTTATTTAAAAAATCAACATCCCCTCCGGCTTTTGCCGGGTTAGTCGCAAGCTTTTTACTTTATTGTTTAATGTTACATGCACCAGGTTATTTTGGTCATCATAAGTTTCGGTTATGATACTGTTATGCACTTTAATCTGCTGCCACTTTTTTACTTTCTCCACTTCGATATAACATACCATAGCCTCGCCCTCCATTTCATAGCCAAGAAAATTGTATGTCTGTAATTTGTTATCCAGGTAGATTCTAAATCGTTCTTTAAGGTAAGGCGCGACCATGTCTTCTGTACGCAAATCATTCTTAGGTTCTAATATATCCAATTCAGGTTCTCCTCTTTTATTTCTAATTGAGAGCTCTAAGTCATCCACAAAAACCCTGAGTATAATTTCCAGGCTTTTGCGATCCTCCCGGTATTGAATATCTGCCACTGAAATGTGGATGGGATGCAGGGAAATAATCAGAGAAAATATCAGGTTTATCATAAGGGTTTTGAGGCTTCAAAAATAATACCCTGATTGGGTATTTGACCTATACCACCAGGGTAATTTGCATTAATTCAGAATTAAGAAGTATTATTGCTTCCTTTATAAATGCATTAAATGAGTCAGTTCGGAATTTATTTTCAATTAGGAAAGGAACATATCCTGGATTACGCGAATGGTTACGATCACATTCTGTTTGTTTTAGCGCTTTGTGCAGTTTACCTGCTACGTGATTGGAAAAAAATTCTAATCCTGATTACCGCATTTACTATCGGACATTCCTTAACCCTTGCGCTTTCGGTTTTTCAAATAATCAAGATCAACGAAGAATTGATAGAATTCCTTATACCCGTTACTATTTTGATAACTGCCATCAGTAATATTATAAAGCGCGGACCTACCTATAGCGAGACCTTGGTACAATTAAATTACGCCTATGCCCTTTTTTTTGGACTCATACACGGGCTCGGGTTTTCGGGCTATCTCAAAGCATTGCTGGGCAAAGAAAAAATTGTGTCACAACTATTTGCCTTTAATCTGGGTTTAGAGTTCGGGCAAATAATTGTTGTTTTCATTTTCCTCCTCATCAGCTTTATTTTGGTCGATGTTTTTGGGGTGAACCGCAGGGACTGGAAGCTTGTTCTTTCTTCAGGTATTGCCGGTATTTCACTCATCTTAATCAAGGACGCAATTTTTTGGTAGGCAAAAATTCATAAGCATGAAAAATCTGTTTTACTTATTGGCGATGCTATTCGCATTCAATGGTTATGCACAAGATAATGGCTGGCAAGGTAAATTTGAACAATTAGGAAGCACACTTCCAACTCCGAATGAGTACCGTACAGGCTCCGGGGCTCCTGGCCCAAAATATTGGCAACAAAAAGCTGATTATGTAATTGATGTTGAATTGGATGATACCAAGCAAACCATCACCGGAAAAGAAACCATTACCTATCACAACAATGCACCAGAAACATTGAGCTACCTCTGGCTGCAACTCGACCAGAATATTTTAGACAAAAATAATCTCACTCAACAAACAGCTACCAATGTTATACGCGATTCACTCAGCACCAGAAGTATAGCAGGTAACCTGGGTTTGTACGATTACGATGGTGGTTATAAAATCAAATCCGTGAAAGATGCGAGTGGTAATAGTTTACCCTATACCGTAAACTACACCATGATGCGTGTTGATTTACCAAAGCCATTGAAGAGTGGAGAACAATTTTCTTTCAATGTGGAGTGGTGGTATAACATTGGAGATCGCATGAAAGACGGACAGCGCAGCGGTCTTGAGTATTTTCCGGATGACAATAATTATGTGTACACCATCGCGCATTGGTTCCCTCGCATGTGTGTGTACGATGATGTGGAGGGCTGGCAGAACAAACAATTTTTAGGTCGCGGTGAATTTGCCCTACCTTTCGGTGATTATAAAGTGAGAATCACTGTTCCGGCTGATCATATAGTGGCATCAACAGGTTGGTTGCAAAATCCTAAAGAT
>CAZVFM010000187.1:0-5484 GCA_964626095.1 uncultured Roseivirgaceae bacterium
TGGTAATCACTTATTTTGTAGTGGCCACCATCGGCAGCTTGGTGTGGACGCTTTTTGATAAGAAACACACTCAACATAATCGGCTGCATCAGTGGCTGCAAATCGGGCTAACCTACTATCTGGCTTATGTGTTGTTTGGCTATGGTATACAAAAATTGTTTTTGTTGCAAATGCCCTATCCATCCATGGCTCAATTCTATACGCCCTTGGGTGATTTTACGCCTATGCGCTTCTCGTGGATGTTCATTGGCTACTCTGCCCCGTACCAGTTTTTTGGTGGATTTATAGAAACACTAGGTGCGCTACTCATACTCTTTCGAAGAACAAGGTTGTTGGGATTAATGATTTTGTTTGGTGTGATGGGCAATGTGGTTTTGTTGAACTTCTCTTATGGCATACCTGTAAAATACTACTCTACTTTTTTGTGGCTCATCGGCATCTATTTGTCTTTTCCGTATATGCCGCGGATCATCAATTTTTTCTTTCTTCATCAACGCATGGAGGCCGAGCCTGTTCCACAGCCCTATGTGAAAAAATGGCAACACTACGCCCGCATTGGTTTAAAGACTGCCTTTATAATATATGCTATCGGAATGACTACGTATCAGAATTACACATGGTCTAACATGGTCAACGATGTGCCACCTTTAGAATTCAACGGTGCGTTTGATGTACACGAGTTTAAACGCAACGGCATAGAAGTAACCTCGCCAGTAGACACTACGCGTTGGAATCAGGTTATTGTAAGTGAAGGATTTCAGCCCCGCGAGGGGCGGGGAAATTTTAAATGTGGCACATCCAAACTTTCCCTTGCTGTGTTTACGGTGGATAGCTTGAAGAACCTCACGGTAAAAACCCGGGGTGATACTTCAAGACTATTTTACGGAACATCAATTAAAGAGAATGCCGACCAATTTCGTTGGAAAGGCTTGATCAAGAAAGACACCGTGGAAATGTTGTTGGTGCGGAATGAAAGAAAGTTCGTCTTGGCAACGCGCAAGTTTAAGTGGGTATTAGAAAATAACGAGTATTAGTACTTTAAAATAAAAGCATGAGTAAGACACTTTCATTAATTTCAGAGATATTATCTACGGGTAGATTTATTTTGATTTTCTTTGTGAGCGGCACATCAGTATTTGCGCAAAGCACATTTGATCCACCTACTACTCCAATTGAAGTTCGTGTTGAAAAAGCAACGGATAAAATAAATATTGACGGTAATCTGGAGGAAGCTTCATGGAAATATGCGCTGCCCATCACCGAACTTGTTCAATATGAACCACGACAAGGACAAGCTGCTTCGCTACGTACGGAAATCAGAATTATCTATGACGAAAATTACCTTTACTTTTCTGGAGTCTGTTACGATAGTTTAGGTAAGAAGGGTGTGCGTGTGCCTAACATGCAACGAGATTTTGATTTCTTTCAGAATGATCTTTTTGGAATCGCCATTGACGGCCTCTTAGACAAACGCAATGCAGTCGCTTTTCAAACCAATCCGTATGGGGCGCAGCGCGAACTTTTAGTAACCGATGGAAACAACTTTAATAGGGAATGGATATCGCTTTGGAATGTGCAAACAACCATGCACGACTGGGGTTGGATCGCAGAGTTTGCTATTCCCTGGAAGTCCATTCGCTATAAACCAGGAGGCGATAAGCTCGGATTTATTTTTGTGCGATCGATGCGGAGATTAAATGAATACGCCACATTTCCAGCAATACCGCGAGCATTTGATCCATATCAAATGGCCTATGAGGGCATTATCACCGGTTTGGAACTTCCCGCTACTAACGGAGTTAATATTCAACTCAATCCCTACATACTGGGTAGTACGGCCACCGAGAAAAAAGAAGGTAACAGCACAAACGAAAACTCGGTAAAAGTGGGAGGTGAACTAAAGTGGGCAATAGGTACTAACTCAGTACTTGACTTCACTTATAATACTGATTTCGCGCAAGTAGACGTTGATAGGCAAGTAGTGAACCTGGGCAGGATTTCTATTTTGTTTCCCGAGCGCAGACAATTCTTTTTAGAAGGAAATGAAATTTACACCATGCAAGCATGGGATGGATTGCAACCTTTCTTTAGTCGTAGAATTGGCTTGGATGATAACGGCAATCCCATTCCCATAGAAGTAGGCGCTAGGTTTACGAATCGCGATAGTAAACGAAATATAGGCGCACTTGCCATTCGCCAACAGGCGCAAGGCTTCACACCAGCAGCGAACTTTGGTGTAGCGCGTTATTCACACAACACTTCTTCAAGTGGGTCGCGTTTAGGCGGAATGGCCACCTTTCGCTTTGATGAAGCTGACACCACAGGAAGAACCAATACAAACTCCACCCTTACTATCGATGGGCTTTACAGACCCAATCAAAAGTTCAATGCCTTTTGGATGTTGAGTGGATCGAGCAATAGTGGACTAACCAACAATACAGGTTGGTCAGGCGGAGTGTGGGCATACTATTCTACCAATGATATCTATCTGGGACATGTACAAACCATCATCTCCGATAAGTACGATCCGCGTGCTGGTTTTGTTGATGCTACTAATTATATCTTAACTAGCCCTGCAGTTACCTGGAGGCTGCGTCCAGCATGGCTTCCAACAAAGTGGTTACGTCAATATTCACCGGGCATTACTACCTATTTTTATCATTACTATGATGACCTTACTTTTCGGGAAGGATTTATTTCGTATCGGCCAGTGAGTTTGGAATTTCAAAATGGAGGGAGCTTTTCCTACAGCTTTGTTACCAATTGGCAGAATCTCATTGCTCCTTTTTCACCTTTGGGTATTGAAATAGTTGCAGGTCGCTATGCTTACCACACGCATACATTTTCATTGGGTACAGATAACTCAAAGAAATTGTTCTTCTCTGCTGAATATAGCATAGGTGGCTATTTTGATGGCACACTTCAATCGCTTACTACCAGTACTCGTATCGTTCCCGATCCACACGTAGCGTTAACGCTTAGTTACAGTCGAAATGAAATTCGTGATTTAGGCATATCCTCAACTTCGGTATCAACCGATTTAGCTACGGCTGAAATCCGGTTGGCACTAAATCCACGCTTGCAATGGAACAGTTTTTATCAATATAACTCAGCGGTGAATCGCTCTACATTAAATACCCGCTTACAATGGGAGTACAAACCCTTATCATTCATTTTTTTGGTCTTGAATGATAACCGACAGGATTTTACAAATAGCGAGACGCAAGTAGCAAGTCGTGTAAACAACCAACAAGGGGTTTTTAAGATTACGTATTTAAAACAGTTTTAGATTTCAATTTAAATAACAACCCTCATCACTCAGGTTATGAAAAAAAATCAAATCTCTAATCACCAAAAACCATCTGAAGCGTCATAGTTGCAACAGTAAGTCAAAGAGTAATTCGATTGTATCATTCGACTCATCAAACACTTAAGGGATACAAAAATCAAGATTATCTAAAGTCAAGCAATAAAAAAATTATGAACCATTTTACACATAGAAGTTTGAAAGTAGCCACACTCCTTGTAGGACTGTGCATTTTATTTGCCAAAACTGAGGCACAAAAAGCGATAAAAGCCGATTACTATGATTGGGGCTTGCATGGTTATTTAGGATACAAGGTAAAACCCAACCCTGCTTACGGAATGGGGGTCTCTTTTTATACTGCTGCCTGGAAATTAGTGGATCAACCCATTGAGAGATTTCAAATTGGCTTACCAGGCACTTGGATAATTCCTAAAAATACGGATAATGATTCAATTGTGTTCTGTCCTCCGGGTACTGAGATCCATTCTGTTGAGGCATTTGGCCCCACATATTCAAGAGTATTCCAAACCCTTGAGGGAGGATTGGGATATTGGGCAAGGAACAGATACAGGTATGGGCCGCCTAAATTCAGTATGAACGCTACACCTCAATGTTATGACTATGAAGTAGCAAGCCCTGGCTGGTCTTTCTTCTATGATGATAAAGCCCTATTGGATAGCCTTATCGGAGTTGCCCAATTGAGTAATCGGTTATTAATTCCACCTGATGCGCTCACCTTTGAAGGAAACCCAAATGGAGAATTTATGGGGTATTCCTATATGGCACTGCCCTTTACGGACGCTTATCATAATTCAAAAGTTCCTGTTGGAAACCAAAGTTGGACTTGTTTCATTAACACAAAAAACTTTAAAGGCCCTATTGCATTTTACCTTCCTGAAACATGGGCAAAGTTCTCAGCGATATATCCTCAAGTGGCAGGCCTTGGACTTGATGCGAAAGAAGGCATCATTAGCAGCGGAGCAATGGAAATTGGAAACACACCAACATTCAGAAAATATGATAAGGATAGTACATTATATGTAAAAATTCCCAAATTAAATTTCCCGATTGATGATCAGGGAAAGGCATCGCTGGTTCAAGACTTAAGGTACTACAATAAAAATGCTTTGTGGAATGACATACTCGCATGGAGAAATGCCAATGTGCCTTCAAGCGGGCGGTTTAACTCCTCGGGTATGTTTAAGCCCGAGATGGATAGTACTTTTTACGGCCTTACTATCTATGAGGTAAAGATTCAGAGCCTGGGCAGCAGCTTCAAACCATTTGTCAATGACAGCACCTTTGGTTTTGCCTGGGAAGATGTTACATCCAATCCCGGTTCGCTTCCAGAATATTACAAAGGGGTTGGGGATCGAATGGTACCTATTCAGGAATCTGAAGTTCCGAAAAACTTAGGCTTGCTCGAAGCTAGGTTTCCTAGTCAACGGAATGCTGGTACTTATTCTTCTCCAAAAAAAGGAAGTTGGGCAACTCCAGGACCCGCCAAAGGCCCTTATGAAGCGATCCTCAATGATGGTTCTGTGGTAATTTATCATTGGTTTAGGTTTATAGATCAGCCCGTTTTTGGTCAATTCAATTGGAGTACCGAGAAGAGAATGGCTTTACAGGCATTGATTGAAAAGATTCATACTGAATGGCCCATTGATCGGGATTATATGCCAGCACCCACTTTTGGTGAATTAGTAAGCCTTGATAAAAACTTAATTGTAACACCACCAAAGGGCTTGGAAATCGGTTATGTGCCAATAGTTGTGAAACAGATATCTAACAAACGTAATAAGCAATAGCTTTTTTCGAATCATCAATCGCTGCTGAGTTGGGCGCACCGGTCGTGATGTGGTCATTTTACGAAACAAAAGAATCCGATCATTATGAGTATGGAAAAAATTGTTACAATAGAATCACTGTCCATTGGTTATCACACTTCTTCCAAGGAAAAGAAAATGGTAGCCTCAAACATCAACTTGTCTTTGTTAAAAGGTGAATTGGTTTGTTTGCTCGGCCCCAATGGTGCTGGCAAGTCAACCCTTATGCGCACCCTTTCGGGGATGCAAGCACCACTGGCAGGAAGAGTTTTTCTTGAAGGCGAAAATCTGCATCAACTTCCTTCGCGCACGCTTGCAAAAAATATTAGCGTAGTACTCACTGAAAAAGTA
>CAZVFM010000188.1:0-5464 GCA_964626095.1 uncultured Roseivirgaceae bacterium
CTGTACCCAGCCATCAAAATCTACATCAGTAATTTTATTAGGGTAATTAAAGGCTTGATGTTGATGTTTCAGTATACGCATGTCAGCATCTTCTTCTGAGACCCTGTCGCGACTGATCTTTAATGGATAAGGAGTGAATACGCCTGTTTCTAAGGGCCTTGTAGTGTTGTACTGTACCAATAAATTACCTCCTTCATTCACAAATTCAAGCAACAAGGGCATGAGGTAGCTGATTCTTGGGTTAGCATTAAGGGCACGTATGCCCAACACTACCGCATCCATTTCTTTCAAGCTTGCTGCATTTACTTCTTCATTGGCAAATTCTTTTACACGGTAACCCATGTTGCGCAAGGCCGCAGGAATTCCATCTCCTGCACCGGCTATGTAACCAATGTTTTCAACCCCGCGTTTCAAATCAATCTTCGCCAGCTTTGCTTCTGCCAAAGGCAATAGGGTTTGCACCGGAATATGATCGTACGAAATAGTAATTAAAGAACGATCGCAAACGATCTCCGTTCCATTGTTTAAATATCCCTTTACCGAAATACTTGAAAGTATTTGTTCCCCGGCAGGATAAACTTTGAAGCGGATGCGTTGCTCTTCTTCTCTCTTACTGAAGTTGACCAACAGATGTTCAGGTTCTGATCTCCAGTTGGAGGGTAAATCAAGTTTTACTTTGAGTTCAATGGCTTCACTTCGATTCGATCGCAGCAATACTTCTACTGTTTTTGGATTATCATCCGTAAAAATGTAAGCCGGCTCGCTGAGGTTCAGTACTGCAGGAGGTAATACTTCAAAAGGCCGGTACAACTCTCCTTTTGCAGGATCTGTCCATTTGTAATTCAAGGGCAGCTCCATTTCAAAGTTGTGGCCATCAATATGGAAGCTGGCCTTGTATGTAATTATGGCGCCATTTTCTGGTTTGCCTACCAGGTGCTGATCATTTACTTTAAACAAACCCACCGCATGTTTTTCATTTAACCAATACGGACCGGAAAGTCCGGCATCTTCTTCAACCGCCACGGTAGTTCTGAAGTTCAGAGAATTATTTGATGTAATCGTAGCCAGCAGCGTAGTGTCCTTACCATAGCCTTTGATCGACAATAACTTTATTGGGATGCTCGACCGGTTAGTGATTTCAAAATCAACGCGCAGCTCATCTCCATGCGCAGTAAAGTAATGTGCGGCAGTTGCTTCTGCATACAATCCTAAACAAGCACCGATCAGTTCATTTACTTCCTTAAGCTTTCTCTCTTTCCAAACGCTGTCATCAAGCGTGCTTATGGCCTCTCGTATGTCAAAGAAAAGCTTCAATGATTGCGATGGCTCTTTAAAATTGTACGTGCTTAAGGCTTTGTCGATCAAGGCTTGAATTTTCTCCCCCCCTTTTACTCTGCTCCAGCTGGTCGTTACTCCTTCAAGAATTTCATTCTCAGCCGGCTCGCCTTTTACAAACTCAAAATATTCAGGCGCGTACCCTCTTCTTGAGGCCGAACCAAAACCCTGGCTGCTGTGCTGACTGCGACTGCGCGCGGCAATTTCGGTGTACGATTCTCCGAGCAGGTTATTGTAAGTACCCACATCCAATGTCACTACACCGGGTGTATTCTCATCTATGTCGGTGTTCCACCAGCGGCCGGTATTGGTAAACAATCGTTTCACTTGCCAGGGCTTTACATAATTAAGTTGCTCGGGAAATACATCCTTGCGTGCAGCCAGTTCAAATGCTTCTTCGGCAAGTAGTGCCGATGCCGTGTGGTGTCCGTGCCCTGCACGTTCATCGGGCGGAAAGCGTGTGATGATGACATCGGGTTGAAATTTTCTGATTACCCAAATCATATCTGCGAGCACCTCATCTTTACCCCACATTTTCAGGGTTTCATCTGCTGTTTTGGAGTAACCAAAATCGATGGCACGGGTAAAAAATTGCTCGCCCCCATCAATGCGCCTGGCGGCCAGGAGTTCTTGCGTGCGAATCAGTCCGAGTAAGTTTCCAATCTCTGGTCCGATTAAGTTTTGTCCCCCATCGCCACGGGTAACCGAAAGATAGGCCGTGCTCAGCTTTTGCTCTTTGGAAAGGAAGGTAATTACTCTTGTATTTTCATCATCAGGATGTGCCGCTACATAAAGCACCGATCCCAGGGTACCCAGCTTTTGTATGCCTTCATAAATCTCTGCAGTACTTTTTTGTTGAGATTGGGCCCACATTAGGGTACTGAATGAACCCAGCCAAAATAAAATGAGATAGCGCTTCATAATTATCATTCAATAAGTACAATAAGGTACTTTAACGGAAGCTGCTATATATGGATTTTAAAAGTAGACTACAACTCAGAATTTACCTCTCAGCTCATTGTTTACAAGGAAGGTGCCTTCCTGGTCTATGCTAAATACAATCTGGCTCAACGGCTGCTTTTTATCATCCAAAAGGGTAACGTAGTAAATATTCGGACTTATGCCGTCTTTGATATCAGCGGTAAAGCCCATGTCTATTTTAAGTGTAACCGGCCCTTTAAGTTTTCTGTTGCTGATAACCTTTCGGGTATTGTCTGAAACCTTAATATGTTTTTCCTGTTCATGAATTTCTTTGATGTTTACATTGATGATCAGGTAAGGCAAGGGCGCACTGTTGTATTTTCTCTCGCTTTCACTTCTTGTTTCAACCAGGTTAACAGTATTGGAGCTGATGGATACCCTGGATCTAAAATTATAATCCAAAGTAATTTCAAATGCTTCATTCGGTTTAAATGGGATCTCTTGTGCTGACAAATTGAGAATAGTCAACATTAACAAAAATGCAGGTACACCCATTCTAATCAGAAGCCATCTCAAAAATAGTGGCGTCATTGCGAACGCCTTGTGAAAAGGGTTCGGTTTGCAGAAAGTTAAATGGCCTGAAGCAATCTGTTGCAGTAAATCAGCAGATTGCTTCGCCTCATAATGATTATTCAAACTGATGATCATTTTATGGGGCCCGCAATGACGAGCTTTTTTATTTTTGAGATTGCTTCTGGTAATTTCATACATTCCTTTTCGCTAAATGCTGTTGCCATTTCCATGCCGAAAGCATCATGCTGTCAATATCCTGAACGGCTTTCCAGCCCAAAACTTTCTCGGCCAAACGGGTATCTGCGTAAATTTGCTCCACATCGCCCGCACGCCTGTCAACCACCTTATAATTGAGTGCCTGTCCCGATACCTTTTCAAATGCTTTCACTACTTCTAACACAGAATAACCCCTTCCGGTGCCCAGGTTAAAAAATTCGTAGGCACTACCCTGTTGTTTATTCAATATACGCGCCAATGCCAGCACATGGGCTTTGGCCAGGTCGTTTATGTGTATGTAATCGCGTATGGCCGTGCCATCGGGTGTTGGGTAATCGCTACCAAAAATGTTCAGTTGTTTGCGTAAACCCGCGGCCACCTGGGTAATGAAGGGCACCAGGTTATTGGGTGTGCCTACCGGCAGTTCGCCAATTAAGGCCGACTCGTGCGCACCCACAGGATTGAAATACCGCAAGGCTATCGCATGAAAACCTGGTGTAGCCACACAGTGGTCATGCAGGATTTGTTCGCATACCTGTTTGCTATATCCATAGGGAGATTCGGCAGGTTTTATGGGCGATTGTTCTGAAACCGGCAAGGTATCGGGTTGACCATACACGGTGCATGAAGAGGAAAACACAAAGGCCATTTGATGAATGCTGCGCAATGCCTCAATTAAATTGAGCATGCCGGCAACATTTACCTGGTAATACAAGAGTGGTTCTTGTACCGACTCAGCTACCGCCTTCTTCGCAGCAAAATGAATAACCGCTGCAATATCAGGATGTGCGGTAACTAACTTATTAAGGGCTGCTTTATCTCTTAAGTCTAACTGCACAAAAGCCGCTTGTTTTCCGCTTATTGTTTGTATTCCCTCCAGTACACGAAGATCAGAATTGGAGAGATCATCCACAATCAGCACCTCATAGCCTGCCTGCATGAGTTCGACAACCGTATGTGAACCTATATAGCCTGTGCCCCCGGTAACCAGTATTTTTTTCAAGGTATCGTAATTAATGATGCACGAAAATAGAAAAAGCCTTTTACATAGTTGCGAATAAAAACAGCAAAGCCAGTTTAGGCCCAAATACCCTATATGGGGTATTGCTTTTGCCTGCGGGTATGCGCAAATTCATGGGCTGTAAAATATTTACTAATGACTATTAAGTATAGTGCGGTAGGGTTACATAAGAAAAATGATTGAAGACATTGCAAGAATATCTGGCAAAAATGAAGAGAGTCAAAATAGAAAAAGCGATTCACCGGCAACAACAAGTGCTTTGCCTAAAATTTGCCCGTGATCCCGACATTGAGGCCGTATTGAGAAGTATGCCAGAATTCCGCTGGAGTAAAACCATGCGTTGCTGGTACTTGCCCAATCGGCCTGCAAATTTTCGTGATGCATTAGAAAAACTCAAACCACTTGCTTATGTTGATTTTTCAGATATAGTAAAACCTGCTATGCTAACTAATGAAGTTAGCACGAATGTAAACAAAACCAAAAAGCTCAAAAGCACTTCAGCACTTACGCAACTAAGCAGGGAAAATATACACCTGATTGAAAAGTTTAAGCAATGGTTAAAATCAAAACGATACAGTGCCAATACCATTAAAACATATACCGATGCGATAAAGACTTTTGTGCGGTTTTTCAAAGACAAGGATGTTGGGCAGATCAGCAATGAAGATATTGTATCATTTAACAACAACTATATACTTGCCAATCGCTACTCCTCATCCTTTCAGAACCAGGTAGTAAACGCCATTAAATTATTTTATAAAGTGATTGACAACCGGGTGTTGGATTTTGAACTCATACACCGGCCTAAGCGTGCCCAACCTTTGCCAAATGTACTAAGTAAGGAGGAAGTTAAGGCTGTGTTGGATGCACTGCAAAACCAAAAACATCGTGCCATGCTTAGTTTGATTTACGCCTGTGGCTTAAGAAGCGGAGAATTGCTGAAACTGAAGGCAGAACACATCGATTCAAAACGATTGCTGTTAATCATTAAAGGCGCAAAAGGTAATAAGGATAGGATTGTGCCACTCAGTATTAAAATTATAGAGATGCTACGCACCTATTACAAAGCCTTTAAACCAAAGACTTACCTGTTTGAGGGGCAGTATGCGGGCAATGCCTATGACTCACGTAGTTTGCAATTAGTTTTAAAGCAAGCTGTTACTAAAGCTGGCATCAAAAAGCCCGTAACATTGCATTGGCTCAGGCACAGCTATGCCACCCATTTGCTGGAAGCCGGCACCGACCTGCGATACATTCAAGAGATTTTGGGCCATAAGAGCAGTAAAACCACTGAGATTTATACCCATGTAAGCACAAACAGCATTCAAAAGATTACCTCCCCATTTGATACTTTATGAATGCTTGCTAATTTTAGAAATATCCGCAACAGGGTTACGC
>CAZVFM010000189.1:0-5445 GCA_964626095.1 uncultured Roseivirgaceae bacterium
TAAAAAGTTTTGAGATGAGTTCTATAATTGTCTATTAATCACTAAATCAAATATCGTGTATGAAAATTTTCAGAGGAGCCATTTTTTGTTTCGTGCTTAGCACTGCTTTTAGTGGCGCACATGCTAATGATATTCAA
This sequence comes from uncultured Roseivirgaceae bacterium, assembly GCA_964626095.1. Taxonomy (GTDB): domain Bacteria; phylum Bacteroidota; class Bacteroidia; order Cytophagales; family Cyclobacteriaceae; genus DAOLDI01. The sequence continues at coordinate 138 of CAZVFM010000189.1, forward strand.
GTGGCCAATTCAACACTTGGAGGGCAGGATGTTTCTGCGGGTGTAAATAATCCCTTAAACTTTACTTTAGTTGAATTTGATATCAACTGGAGAAATTCCTGGCGAGTAGATACAGGACCCAATAATTGGGATGCTGCCTGGGTAATTATCAAATATAGAATTGAGGGTGGCACGGGTTGTACTCCTGGTTCTTGGCAGCATGCCACCTTGAGTACCACTGGCGGCAATCATTCCATTACGATAAACAATGGGGTGGCTGGAACAATTACTCCCTCTGCAGATGGTAAGGGCGTTTTCATGTACCGCACAGCAAATGGTTCGGGTGACATTAACTGGGAACAGGTCAGGCTAAGGTGGAATTATGGAGCAGATGGTATTTTGGATGCATGTAATGTTTCCATCAAAGTGTTTGCGATGGAGATGGTTTATGTACCTCAGAGCAGTTTCTTTATTGGAGATGGCGCATCCAATAACGGACAGTTTGAAAGCGCTACTTCCGGTACGCCATTCCAGGTGACTAGTGAAGGATCCCTAACCTTGGGCGGTGGTGGAGTTGGATCTGTAGGTAACAATAACCGTGCAGGACAAACTGCCCCTGTAGATGATTTTACGGATGCAATCACTTCTGCATTGCCTGCTGCTTTTCCTAAAGGATTCAATAGTTTCTATACAATGAAATATGAGATCAGTCAGGAGCAATACGCAGAATTTCTCAATGTGCTTACCTCTACCCAGCAACTCGCAAGACATGGTGCAACGGTTGTAAATCGATTCTTTACTAACGGAACAACTCCTGCCAGCAGAAATGGGGTTAAGTGCACACTACTTCCGGTTGGAGCTACCCCTGGAACTTATGCTTGTGACCTTAACAACAATGGTGTTGTAGGTGAAGTGGGGGATGGACAGAATATTGCCATGCAACATTTGAGTACCATGGACTTTCTTTCTTATCTCGATTGGGCAGCCTTGAGGCCAATGACGGAATTTGAACTTGAAAAAGTAGGAAGAGGAACCAACCCCGGTGTATTGAATGAATATGCCTGGGGCTCATCTGCAATCCACGCCACGTCCTATGCGGCATTAACCAATGGCGGTGCTGGAAATGAATTACCTAATTCTCCTAGTACAACGGTAGGTAATGCGGCCTATAGCACGACCACAAACGTTGCTGGGATTCAAGGTCCTCTGCGTGTTGGGATTTTTGCAACTGCAAGTTCTTCAAGAGTGGTTGCAGGTGCAAGTTATTATGGTGCCATGGAGATTACTGGCAATGTGTGGGAAATGGTGGTAAGTGTTGGAGGCCCCTCGGGAAGATCCTTTACTGGAGTGCATGGTGATGGCGCTATTACAGCTGCAGGCTTTGCGGATGTAGATTTCTGGCCCGGATCAAATGGCAATAACAACATTGCTGTTGCCAACACCACACCAAACACGGGTTCTACTTCTTTTGCCGGGCTAATGTTTCGTTCGGGTTCATGGCAAGATGCAGCCTTTCTTCGGCTATCAGACAGGCAATATCCTGGATGGACCGGTATGGGTGGTCGTGATCCGCGCATGGGTGGTCGGGGTGTAAGAACAGCTCCTTAATATTTTTAAGTTGTTGAGAAGGATAACCTCTTTACTTGTCTCAGCACTCCTCGTTATCACTGCCTTTTGCGCGAATGCGCAGTACACAGGTGGAAATAATGATGGAGCTTCTACAACTTTGTCTTGTGCACTAACTTTGGATGGCTCAGCTGCCTTTTCATTAAGTACAGTAACAGGTTCAGTGGAATTTTGTGACTTCAGCACAGAGTCATACAGCGTTGTCGTAATTGGCGGGACCCAAGATCAAACTTTAGTATGGACAGTACCTGCAGGTGCATCCATCATCAGTGGTCAGGGTACAACTTCCATACTGGTTCAGTTTGGAAATACCTCAGGCAACGTAAGGGTAGATGTCTTCAACGCGTGCTCTTCCTTATTCAGCTCACTTCCGGTTTCGGCAGGAAGCTGTGCTTTTTTTCTTGGAGAAAATAACGATGGCTTTAGTGAGGTTCAGGATTGTGCTTCCAATCTGAATGGAGGATCTACCTTTATACCGGGACCTATTGTCGGATCAACCACTTTCTGTGATTTTGCATCGGAAACGTATACCATCACAGTGGCAGGGGCATTGCCAAACACCATTTACAACTGGAGTGTGCCCACGGGTGCTACCATCACCAGCGGGCAGGGAACCAACACCATTTTAGTTTCTTTTGGAAATACCTCAGGCAATGTTAGTGTTGACATCAGCAATGAATGTGAGACTCTTCCAGTATCCCTGGCGGTGTCTACAACCAGTTGTCTTTTTTATGCCGGTGGCTTTAATGATGGCTTTAGTGAGGTTCAAGATTGTGCTTCCAATCTGAATGGAGGATCTACCTTTATACCCGGACCTATTGTCGGATCAACCACTTTCTGTGATTTTGCATCGGAAACGTATACCATCACAGTGGCAGGGGCATTGCCAAACACCATTTACAACTGGAGTGTGCCCACGGGTGCTACCATCACCAGCGGGCAGGGAACCAACACCATTTTAGTTTCTTTTGGAAATACCTCAGGCAATGTTAGTGTTGACATCAGCAATGAATGTGAGACCGTTCCTGTTTCCCTGGCTGTATCTACAACCAGTTGTCTTTTCTATGCCGGTGGGGTTAACGATGGCTTCAGTCAGGAGCAGGCTTGTATCTCCAGCCTCAATGGCACCTCTGCGTTTATTCCGGGCCCTATTGTTGGGTCAACTGACTTCTGTGATTTTGCATCAGAGACCTATACAATAGCTGTGGCCGGTGCCAATGCTTTTACGATATATAACTGGAGTGTGCCTCCCGGTGCTACTATTACTAGCGGACAGGGTACTAATTCAATATTGGTCTCCTTTGGAAATACTGCTGGTAATGTGAGTGTAAATATTAGCAATGAATGTGAGACTATACCTGTATTGCTTGCAGTAGCTCCAACCAGTTGTCTTTTCTATGCTGGTGGTATTAACGATGGATTCAGTCAAGACCAGACTTGCATTTCCAGTCTCAATGGTACCTCTGCGTTTATTCCAGGGCCGATTGTTGGTTCAACAGCATTCTGCAACTTTGCAACGGAGTCCTACACGATTGCCGTGGCAGGAGCCGATGCCTTTACTGTATACAACTGGAGTGTTCCCACTGGAGCAACAGTCACAAGCGGTCAAGGCACCAATACCGTTCTTGTCACCTTCGGCAATACCGCTGGAAATGTCAGTGTAGATATTTCTAATGCATGTGAACTGATTAACGTTTCTTTAGCAGTTGCACCTTCCCCATGCTTATTTTATGCAGGTGGTAATAGCGATGGTTTCGCATTTACACTTGCTGTTAACATACCATTGCCTGTTGAACTTATTTCATTTCACGCGCAGGTGGTTAATGGTACTGTGGTATTGAAGTGGGAAACCGCCTCAGAAATTAATAATGACTTCTTTACCATAGAAAGATCAATTAACGCTGAACTCTTTGAACCAGTGATCAAAGTAAAAGGCAACGGTACAATTGCAGAAAGTATGCAATATCAAGCTGAAGATAGATTTCCTCATGTAGGAAGATCATATTACAGATTGTCACAGACAGATTTTGATGGAACAGTAAGTTATTCACATGTTGTGCTGGTTGAAGTAAATGAGGGAAAAAGCGTAGTAACGGCACTCTATCCTAATCCGTTGCGTAATAATGAAAGTCTCTCTTTAGATTACTATGCTCAGGCTAAAGGTGAAATTCAGGTAATTATTTTTGATGCAAAGGGGAGGGTAGTTCAAACTGAAATCCATGAGGTTAATAAAGGAAACAATGCCATCTCACTAGTAATTCAATTTTATTCAGGAGGTGTCTATATATTGCAGGTGCGTGACGGGCAACGTAATGAGGGATTCAGACTTGTTGTGAATTAAAAGGCCGAGAAATTAGGTTTTATTTTTTTGAATTGAACTCTCCACGCAATAAGCGGTTATAATCTTCGCAATTCATAGCGCCATGCTTATCGCAATATGTGCAGTTTTTGTATTCATCTTCCATCAGGCCTTTTTTAATGATTACTGTAGCCCCTTTGCATATGGGGCATAATACTTTTCCGCTTGGGCCACAATCTATATCGAAACTTCGTGAAAGAATTTCATTGGCATGAACGATCTCTTGTTTTCTTAACTCCAGTATTTTTTTTTCAGCTTCATCGAGCCATTTTACAGTTTCCGTGTAGTACTGTCCTGAAGTACCTTTTAATTGTATGTATTTATTTAACCAGTCAGCACTTTGTCTGTACTTGCCAATATGAAATGAGTTCTTCCCAAAATAGAAACAAAAATCAGACGGGATAGCTTTTAAATTATTGAGAACATAAACCATCTTTTCGTCTGCTGCACTATATTCCTCAAGTTCCATCATGACCACGGCCGAATCGAGCACGCGCATAAGATCTGCTCTTCGCGCCAGTTCCATATCGCGCATCATTTCTTCTGTACCTGGTCTTTGCTGTGCAAAGAGCATGAAAGTTGAATAAAAGAACAAACTGAATAAGAGTATGCGCATGTATGTCAATCTAGTTCTACTTCAAATAAATTTTTCTTTTGGAAGGTTCAGCCAGTCAAGCGTAGCATTGCAAAAGATGTCTTCAACCACTGATTTTTCCAAATTCATTTCTTCAATAAATGCGCCAATTTGCAAATCTCCTAATGGAAAGGGATAATCGGAGCCAAGTGTTACTTTTTTGGAGCCCTGAAGCTTTAGTATGTATTCTAGCATCAAGGGGTCATGTGTAATGCAATCAACCCAAAATTTGCCAATAGCATTTGAGGGAGCATCTCCATTGTCAATCGCTACCAGATCGGGCCGGCAATCAAAACCATGTTGAATTCTGCCAATTGTCGGGAGAAATGAACCTCCGGCATGGGCAAAATTTACCCTTAGTTGCGGTAAGCGATTAAAAATTCCAGCAAAAACCATAGAGCATATCGCTCTTGATGTTTCTGCCGGCATACCCACTAACCAAGGCAACCAATAGCGCTGCATGTGTTTCATGCCCATCATATTCCAGGGGTGTACAAAAACTGCCATACCTGATTTTTCACAAGCTTCGAAAATTGGGAAGAAACGATCTTCATTTAGATTCTCATCATTGATGTTCGACCCGATTTGTATGCCAACCAATCCAATCTTTTTGCAGCGCTCTAGTTCTTGAATAGCAAGCTCCGTGTCTTGCATAGGCAAGGTGCCAAGCCCAATGTATTGTTTAGGATATTCTTCAACTAATTGTGCAA
>CAZVFM010000190.1:0-5435 GCA_964626095.1 uncultured Roseivirgaceae bacterium
AGTTTAGTACAAAATCCTTAATCATTTGTCTTAACTTAGAAAACTCTTCCATGGGTTCTCCTTCTACCATCACCTTATCAAAAGAGTTTACCTGAATTTTAAAGAGGTTCCTCTCCGGAATCTTTATATCGGTAAGATCTATCTGGTCAGGCGGGGGAGGAAGCATAATGCTCAAACCCCTGTCGTTTGCAATGGTGGTGGTAACCAAAAAGAAAATCAGCAACAGGAAGGCGATATCTGCCATCGAGCTCGAATTAATTTCAGGGCCACCTCTTCTCTTCTTAGCCATTATTTAAATGCTTTTACAATTTCTGTATAAATGATCGCAATGATGGAGCCGAACAACAAGAAATACATGGTGATTAATATACCACCCAGTACTTTCGACATTCCTTCATCAACGCCCATAGCAATAAACTCTGCTTTTGTACTACTTCCTGATATGAGGTAAGAAATTACAAAAATCAATACGATTGCTCCTACGCCTATACCTGACTTTATCAGCGCTTTTGGTTGACCAATTGAATTAATCAATGGCCAAACGATGGCAAACCCTGCACAAGCAAAGAAGAGGAGATAACCAATGTATAAACCAATATCTACGAAATCCATATTTTCTAAATTTTAGCGGGTCAATTTGTGCTTAACAAGCATATCTACCAAAGTAATGGATGCATCTTCCATTGAGTTCACCATTGAATCAATTTTAGATACCAGATAATTGTAAAACACTTGAAGGATGATACCTACGATCAAACCTGCTGTTGTTGTTAAAAGAGCTATTTTAATACCACCTGCAACAATCTGAGGAGAGATATCACCGGCTGCTTCAATAGCATCGAAAGCCCCGATCATACCCACCACAGTACCCAAGAAACCTAGCATGGGGGCAAGTGCTACGAAAAGAGAAATCCAAACAAGGCCTCTTTCCAACCTACCCATTTCAACAGATCCGTAAGAAATAATTGATTTCTCTACCATTTCAATGCCTTCTGACATGCGCAGTAAGCCTTGGGTAAATATGGAGGCTACAGGGCCACGGGTGTTCCTTGTAACTTCCTTAGCGGCCTCTACGCCACCTTTAGTAAGTGCATCTTCAACATTGGCCAAAAGTTTTTGTGTATTGGTAGTAGCCAGGTTAAGGGTAATGATTCTCTCAATAACTATAGCCAGACCCAGGATCAAACAAGCCAATACCGGGGTCATCCACTGCCAATCTCCTTCAATAAATTTGTCTTTAATTACCTGGTGAAAGCTCGTTTCAACAGGCTCGGCTTCTACCACAGTAATTCGCGCTGGGGCGGGAGTAGGTTCGGGTTGAGGTTCTTCAACCTGCGCTGTTGTATCTGCAGCTTCTTGCTCCTGATCCTGTGAAAAGCCAGAAATACCGAAAGTCAGTATCCCTAATAAGGCCAATAATTTTAGATGTTTTTTCATAGTAAATGTTTTAAAAGTCTATTTAGCGAAGTGCCAAAATTAAATGTTTTGCTCATTTATCAACAGATTTTAAAAAATTTTTAATGATCAAATTACAACAATGGTGAAATATCATTGGGGCTTTTATGTACAAACCCAATAAAATTCTGCCTTTTACTCATTAAATAATCCAAATGGGTGATAAAAGACACATATTACTTGAAATGAGACTATTTCATACTGGAAATTATTAATGGTCAACATCGTTGCTGCTGGCAGTTGAATTTGATTTATTTGCGCAGATTTGGGAGAGATGCAGGAGTGGTTTATCTGGCACGCCTGGAAAGCGTGTATTCCCGAAAGGGAATCGAGGGTTCGAATCCCTCTCTCTCCGCTTAATTTTGCCTACAAAAATTTTGGCAAAAAATGGCTTTCTTTTAGCAAGCTTTTGATTCTTCGTTCACCAGTAAGTTCATGCACATTTGTCCGCTTTGTACTAATCAGAATGATGAAGCCCATATTAAGGGTGCGGACAACCGTGAATACCATTTGTGCAGAGAGTGTAAATTGATCTTTACCAATAGTCGTTTCCATCCCTCAAAAGATGAAGAAGAAGAACGTTATAAATTGCATGAAAACGGCATTCAGCATAAAGGCTATGTAGATTTTCTTCAGCAGGCAATACAACCAGCACTCCAGTATATCCAGCCTGATAAGAAAGGTTTGGATTATGGCTGCGGACCAAATCCGACACTATCCCTTCTATTGCAAAACCAAGGATATAGCTGCGATGATTACGACCCTATTTTTTTTCCAAACATTCCTTCATCAGAAGGATATGATTACATTTTTTCTACCGAATGTTTCGAGCACTTCATTTATCCTGAGAAAGATATTATAAGCATTACTAAGCTTTTGAAAAGTTCAGGGATATTAATAGTGATGACACTGTTTTGGAAAAATTTAGATGAATTTAGAAAATGGTTCTATACCAAAGATCCCACGCATGTTTCATTTTATCATAGAGAAACTTTTGAATTTATATGCCAGCAGTTCGGATATAAATTATTGTGGACGGACGATGCGCGCGTGATCATTCTACAAAAAACAGCTTAAGTACTGCTGAAGCTTAAACAGAAAATTCTCCTGCTAGATCTTCAGCTAGTAATTCACGGACTTCCGCATCACTGTGATTGCCCAATAAAATGATAAGCTTTGTAATAGCAGCTTCGCTGGTCATGTCCTTTCCACTGATCACGCCAATCTCCTCAAGTTTTCTGCTGGTGGCATATTTACCCTGCATCACCATTCCACCAGGGCACTGAGAAACGTTTAACATTAGCAGCCCTTTATCAATTGCAGCTTTTAGTAAGTCAATAAACCAATCGGACATAGGCGCATTTCCCGAACCGTAAGTTTCGAGCACCAGGGCCCTTAAAGAAGGTGTTGCTAATACTTGTTTAATTACTGCCGGACTGATGCCCGGATATAATTTCAACAAGGCGACATTGGTATCAAAAGCCGATCTTAATGATAAAGTTTTGCCTTTACTACTTCTGATGGCGGCATCATTATACTCTATCCTAACTCCGGCCTTGGCTAATGGCGGGTAATTATCTGAACGGAAGGCATCAAAATGTAAACTTTCCACTTTCTTTGATCGGTTACCTCTTAATAATTCATACTCAAAATAAATGCAGACTTCGGGCACAATGGGTTTGCCGTTAACTTTTGCTGCAGCAATCTCCAAAGCAGTAATTAAATTTTCTCGCGCATCTGAGCGGGGTTCACTAATTGGCAATTGGGCCCCGGTAAAAATTACAGGTTTACCAATTCCCTTTAAAATGAAACTCATTGCAGAAGCCGTATAGGCCATAGTATCTGTACCATGCAAAATCACAAAACCATCGTGCTGTTCGTATTGCGTGGCAATAATGTTAGCTATCTCCATCCAATGCAAAGGTTCAATATTGGATGAATCAATGGGGCTTTCAAATGAAATCACGGTTAGCTCAAGCAAAAGTGTGCGCAAGGCAGGCAAGTGCTCGATTATATGACTGAAATCAAAAGGCACTAAAACACCTGAAGTATCATGCACCATACCTAATGTACCCCCTGTATAAATAATTAACACCTTAGCCTTTGGTAATCCTGGTGATGCTGTATTAATGGTTGTTATTTTGGTGTTCATGCTATCCATTAAAAAGTGAATTGGCATTCTTTGTACTTATTGCTGCTACCTCGTCTACACTTATCTTTTTTATTTCGGCTATCCGATCTGCAACAAGTTCAATAAAAGCAGGTTCGTTACGCTTACCGCGATGTGGAACCGGGGCAAGATAAGGACTATCCGTCTCCAAAACGATATGCTTCAAATCAACCTCTGGCAAAACTGAGTCAAGTCCACCATTCTTAAACGTAGCCACACCACCGATACCAAGATAAAATCCAAGTGCAGCAATTTTTTTTGCTTGCTCCAGGTTTCCCGAAAAGCAATGGAATACTCCTTTAAGATTTTCATCTTTTAATTTTTCAACCATTTGGATGGTCTGGTCAAGCGATTCGCGACAATGAATTACAATGGGCAGTTTGAATTGTTTTGCCCAATCCACCTGAATTTTAAATGCTTCTTGTTGTTGCGTCCAAAAGGTTTTGTCCCAATATAAATCTGTACCTATTTCACCAACAGCAGCGAACTTTCTTTTATTCAGCCAATGCTCAACTTCGTATAAATCTTTCTCAAAATCTTTTTTTACCGAGCATGGATGCAAACCCATCATGGCAATGCAAGTATCCTTGGCTCCCTCTTCCACTTTTAGCATATCTTCAATGGAAGTGTGGTCAATATTCGGCATGTAAATTTTACTGATTCCAATTGCTGCGGCACGCTCAAGTATGAGATGGCGGTCTTCAGCAAAATCTTTCAAATAAATATGGGCGTGGGTATCAATGAATTCCATTAAAATAATGCAAAAGGTAAGGTACAAAAATAATCAGTCCGGCAATGATAGCCATAATCACAATGATGAGTACAGCAGCAGCCGATACATCTTTTATCTCGCCTGCATGCCGATTAATTTCGGGGCTTTTCAAATCAACCAGTTTCTCAATTGCGGTATTAAAAATTTCTGCAGCCAACACCATGGCATAAAAAACAATAATGAACAGCCATTCACTTTTACCAAGTTGAAAATAAAATCCAGGCAAAGCCACCAACACGACAACAACCAGGTGAACACGCATGTTGCGTTGCGTTGTTACAACCAGCCATAATCCTTTAGCGGCATATTTAAAACCTAAAAGAAATTTCATAGTCATAATGAGTTTATCTGCTGGTCAAGTAAGGAGTCCTCGAAAAAATATTTCTCAAATCCACTATAGTTTTTGGATTGCTCGGCTGCAATCGTAAGATCAAATGATGCTTGCTCCATATAAAAAGCAATACTTCTATTTGCTAAGCTTTCGGCAAGATACAATTGCTCTGTTTGACCGGGAGTAGGAATAAATACCGCCCGCCTTTTCAACTTTGCTAAATCCATAATGGTGCTGGAGCCCGACCGCGCAAAAATTAAATCAGCCCCTAGCAACAGTCGCGATAAGGTAGCTCCACTTAAAAACCCAACCTCGCTAAAATTCCCATTCGTTTCGATTTCGATATCCTCACCTGGTATACCTCTGATTAGCAAACAGGCTTTGCCTGATTGTTTCATTTGATCAGCCAATATTTTGTACAGTTCTGTTCGCTGCGGCTCTGGTCCGCTGAGCAAGGCGATATACGCAAATCGTTTCACGGGGTTTAAAGCATCGGGCAATGCCGAAAGCAATCCAATATATTTTTGTGGATGTAATGTAGATTTTGAGAGTAAGCCACTTAAATTATTATCGACCTTAATATCTGGTATCCAATAATCATCGAAATGTCTAAGCATTCTTTTATGAATTGAATTAAAAAATCCTTGTAAAAAACCCATGCCTTTTGGCATTAAAGGTTGTAACTGATGGGCAAGAAATATAGAAGG
>CAZVFM010000191.1:0-5424 GCA_964626095.1 uncultured Roseivirgaceae bacterium
ATCCAATGGCGCATCCACCTCATCAAAAATACAGAAGGGTGCCGGCTTCAGTAAATACATTGAAAACAACAAGGCAGTTGCAGTCAACGTCTTTTCTCCACCCGATAATTGATTGATGGTTAGTGGTCGCTTGCCTTTAGGTTTGGCGATGATTTCAATTTCAGAATCCAACGGCTTTGTAGGATCTGCCAAACGCAAATCGCAATCATCACCTTCGCTGAATAATGAACGGAAGACTTTCACAAAGTTTTCTTTGATGTTGTTAAAGGCTTCCATGAAAGTTACACTGGCAGCTTCTTCAATTTCGCTCATGGTGCTGAACAAAGATTCTTTTGCTTTCAATAAATCTTCTTTCTGTGCATTGATAAAATCGTTGCGCTCTTTAATTTCATTATAGGCATCCATGGCCATAGGGTTGATCGGGCCAATATTGTCGAGCCTGTTTCTGATTCTTTCCACATCATGGCGAAGTTTTTCTTCTTCAAGTTTAGCCAATGTTTCTTCAACCTCAACAGACTGCTCCTTTAAAATGGCATCAAGGTCAACCCTGAACTCTACAGAGAGTCTTTCTTTAACCGATGACAATTCCAGTTTAGATTCGCTCAACTGGTTTTGCAATTGCATCAATAATTGGTCTATCTGTTCCCTGTTCTTGTGAATTTCACGTAATTGCTTTTCAAACTCTTCAATATCTCCTCTGGATGCGTAGTACTCTCTCTCTGCTTCAGAAAGTGATTGCTCCATCTCTTCTTTTTCTGTATAAAGTTCAACCAGCACCTGGTCATTGCTTGAGGTTGAGCTGATAATTATTTTTATCTCCTCTTCGTTACGGCTGAGTTCATCCGTATTGCTTTCGATACGTTTATTGCTGTTAATAAGCGCTTCATCTTTGTATTTAATTTCCTGCTCAATACTTTTTACCCTATTTTCTTGCTGATGATAAACAATGTTTTGTTCGTTGTATGACATGGAACGCACATTAAGCAGTTCGTTCATTGCGCTGAGTTCCTGTGTGATACTCTCCAGTGATTGTTCTCTTTGGTTTACTTCTTCCTGAAGTGCTTCTGCCTTGGGTACTAAATCTTCAACCTCTTTTTGCAGAGATTGCATTTTCTCTCTGATGTCTTCCTTACGCAAATCGGCACTGCTCAGCATTTGCGAGAATTGTTCTTTCTTGGTTTTTACAGAAATAAATTCCTCGTTAACCTGCCTGATCTCGTTTTGTAATTCATCGATCTGGTGGCGTAAGTTATTGTTGCGCAGTTTCTCAAGGTCAGCTTGCTTATCAAGCAAACCTTGTTTGACTTCATCCATTTTTTTACTTAGCTCCCTGATTTCCTTTTCAAGTTTTTCAAGGTTCTTGGCTCTACCAATCTTTTTACCTTCAAACAAACCTATAGAGCCACCAGAGATGCTGAATCTTCTGCGGGTAAGTTTGCCGTTCTTGGTAATGAATATATTCTGATCGCCTGCATCAATGTTTTTGATATCACCTTCATAAATATATACAGATCCCAACAGGTACGATATCAATTTCTTGTACTTGGGGTCGTATTCAATGATTTCTGTTGCAGGAAAAGCATTGTCGTAAATACTGGGGTTTTTGGGCTCAAACTTTTCAAAATTATCCAGTATAAAGAAGTGTGCTTTGCCCTTTGCTGCATCGCTCAATATGTTGATGGCCTCGTAAGCATCGGCTTCGTGATCAACAATATAATAATTGAGATATGGCTCAATGTAATTTTCAATCGCTATCCGGTATTCTTCTGAACAGGTAATGATATCGGAAAGGAGAGGAGCATTTTTCTTCCATCCGGCTTTTTGTTTCAAAAACTTAATGGCTTCGGGAAATCCCTCCAGGTTTTCAACCAATGATTTGGTCAGGTTGAATTCGTTTTGACGCGCATCCAGTTTGCGACTGGTTTCGGTTAACTCTTCTCTTATTAACTCAACTGTTTTCTCCGAGTTAAGTATGCGACCCTGCATTTCTTCTTCCTGTTGTTTGAGAAAGCTGAGCTGATGATTCTTCTTTTCAATATGCGTGCTTAACTCTTCTAACTTAGTGCTGAACTCTTGTAAGCTGGCACTCTGCTTACTGGTATCGGTAGAGGTTCGCTCCATTTCTTGTCTCAAAGAACTGAGCTGAATGTCCCGGATTTCAATTCCTTTATTGGTTTGGAAAAGTCCTTCCTGGCTCTGCCGCAATTCCAACCTCAATCGATCTGTTGCTGCCTGTTTGTTTTGTGTAGCCTGTTTTTGTTCATCGTATTCGGTCTTGTACTTCTCAAGTCGGTTTACGGTTTCCTGAAGCTGACTTAACGCAGTTTCTCTTTCCGATTCCAGTCCCTGAATACTGAACTTAGCCCTTTCAATACTGTTCTTGTCTTGATTGATTTGTTCCTTCAGACTTTCTACCCGGTCGTTCAAAAAGCGCAAGCGCTCGTTTTTAACCTGTTTTTCGCTTTCGTACTGTCTTATTTTGCTTACATGCTCGTTAATGGCCTTCTGCCTGCTGGAGAGGGTCTTCTCTTTATTAAGGAGTTCCGCCTTTGATTTTTCGATGGCGGCTTCTTTATCCGCTATTTCAGCGATGAGTCCTACTTTTCTATCATTTTCAATTGAAATCTGGCTATTCAGTTGGTCAAATTGCTCTTTTTGCTTTTTAACTGTTAGTCTGGCCAGGTTTACACTTTTCTCTTTGTACTCATCTTTAATACGGTAATAGGTTTCTGTCTGCTTGGCCTGCTTTTCGAGTTGCTTCATATTCTTCTCGATTTCGAAAAGCAAGTCTTCAACACGTTCAAGGTCCAGATCAGTATCTTCCAGTTTTCTCAGGGTTTCCTTTTTACGTTTTTTAAATTTTGAGATTCCAGCAGCCTCTTCAAAAAGTGCTCTTCTTGAATTATCCTTGTCGTTGAGCAGGTCATCCACCATGCCCAATTCAATGATGGCATAGCTGTTGGAAGCAATACCGGTATCCAGGAATAAGTTGGTGATATCTTTTAATCTGCAACCCACGCCATTTAGCAAATATTCACTATCGCCCGAGCGGTAATACCTGCGCGAAATGGTCACATGCGAATATTCAGTGGGCAGAATGTTTTTGGTATTATTTATGGTGAGCGAAACCTCGGCCATCTGTAGTGGCTTGCGTTGGTTGGTGCCATTAAAAATGACATTTTCCATCTTTTCAGAGCGCAAGGCACGGGTTTTCTGTTCGCCCAATACCCAACGGATGGCGTCCACAATATTGGACTTCCCGCAACCATTCGGACCTACAATACCTGTGATTCCTTCATCAAAGTTGATAACAACCTTATCGGCAAAACTCTTGAATCCTTTTATTTCAAGCTTGGCTAACTGCATTTAAAAACGTAGTGGTTATAGTAAAATTAGAGGGTGGCAAATATATAAGGAAAAATCATAACTTTGAGTGCATGGATAATATTCAATTTTGGCTTTACGTAATTATTGCGGTCATCGCGCTTATTGCTCAAATGCGAAAAAAAAAGCGGGATCAATCCGCTCCGGCACAACCCAGGCCTGGCAGAACGTCTGCTCAATCGCAGCAAGAAATCGGTGAGGAAAGCAGACGAGAAGTTGTTAATAAGCCGGTAAGTTTTGAAGACTTACTAAAGGAGATTTTAGAAGCCAAAGAGCCCGCCATACCTGAGCCCGAGCCAGAAGAATACCTTGAGGTAGAAAAAGAGACGAAATATCGCGAATACGAAAAGGATGAGACATTTGATCTGTATAAGAAAAGCGCGAAAGAGGCCGCTGAGTCCAAAACACTAGAGGAAAGTATCCGAAAATTGGAAAGTCAGGTGAAGTATGAGCACTTTGAACATTACGAAGTGGAAAGTGCTGAACACCCGGCAGCAAGGCTTTTAAAAGAGTTAAAGGAGCCCGGAGGCATGAAAAAGGCCATTATTTTTAGCGAAATACTAAATAGAAAGCACTTTTGAACGTCAGAATTGCTATTTTTTGAACTAAATAATACATGTATAGGGTAAATGCCCTTTTAGGGGGTCACATTTTTTTGATTATGTCGATCTAGGATTGATCTTTACAAGGGTAAAGGTTGTACAAAGCCACATAAGCATTGTGCAATTATTTTTTAATTTATTTTGATTTTAACATGGCTGGCATCAAGCTAATCGTACTTCTTTCAATTGTGGGATTGTCTCCGAAGTTTGAGACTAATGTTTTCCATGACCCCTGCAATGATCAATTTGCGTTTGAAGTTTCTCATAGTAGTCCCGGAGAAAATAATGGAGGCATTGAGATTAGTTTTACCAACCAAAATGAATCTTATGTACTAAAAGTATATCGTATTAACCATCAGATTGAACTAGTAAAAACATATAAGATAGACAGGTTAGAAAATGGCAAATACTTTATAAAAGATTTAGCCCCTGCTACTTACCTGGTAAAGATTGAATGGGGGGGTACATGTACAAAGACTATCGGGGGGATCGAAGGAATTCAAATTTTTGACGAGCTCAGATAAGTATGAAATCATTATATCAGGTTGTATTGATCCTTCTGACTTTTTCACTAAGCTCAGCAAACATTTACGCACAGTGTCCTACTTCTGGCAATACAGAAATTGAAATTTGTAATGATGCAGCAGGGCAAGGTGTTATAAGGGCCTTTTTCTTTGATGGCACACCTCCCTTTTCTTATATTCTATATGATATTAATACCGTAACACCAGTATCCGATCCATTTGGTTCTGTTACAGTAAACACCAGCGTAACACTTCCTCCCGGAGCACTAGCAGGAGTTGAGTTTGGCAACATTCCCAATGGCGATTATGTCATACGGGTAAGTGCTGGTGCTTGTAACGTAGTTATAGGCGGCTTTGGATATACTATTAATTCTGCTAATGCGCTAGGTGTTACTGAGGTGATTACTCCTGCCTGTACTCCAGGAACTGGGGCAATTGATCTTACAGTTACAGGGGGCACAGCGCCATATAGTTTTAGTTGGACAGGACCAACACCAATTGGAGATATAGAAGATCCTATAAATCTTGATGCGGGCACATACTCAGTTGTAGTAACGGATGACAATAATTGTGAATTTACACTCAGTGATCTTATTGTGGTGGGTGTTCCTGCAACATCTGCAATAAGTGGAGATATTGAAGTGTGTTCAGGTACAGCAGGTGTAAGTTATAGTGTGGTAAACACTGCTGGCAGCACCTATGCATGGACCATTACCGGGGGTGTACAGGCCAGTGGAACCAATACAAATAATATCACGGTGGATTGGGGCGCAGCAGGGGCAGGTAATGTGCAAGTAATAGAAACAAATTCTGAAGCTTGTGTCGGTAATCCGGTTAACTTGGGTGTGAACATTGTTGCCAGTCCAACCACATCAGTTATCAGTGGAGACAATGCCGTATGTGAGAATGCAACG
>CAZVFM010000192.1:0-5420 GCA_964626095.1 uncultured Roseivirgaceae bacterium
GCGATGTATCCGCCACCACCCGGTTCTGCTCCGGGATACCACACACTCCACCACTGTATGGCAAGTGGTATAACCAATAAAGTGATCAGTGTGCCGCTGTCATTAAAATCGGGCAGCAAAGAAAGTTTGTCGATTACATTGGCATGCGCGAATAGATTATTCAGACTGCCAAGTTCAGGTCTTTGTAGAATTACATAAGCTGCAGCTATTGATCCTGCCATCGCAACAAAAAATTGAAAGAAATCTGTAATCAATACAGAACGTAATCCGCCAAGCGAACTGTATGCAACTGTTACTATGGATGCAATGAGCATGGTTTGCATCGGACTAAGCCCTAATAAGACTGCGCCAATTTTTATAGCGGCAAGTGATACCGATGCCATGATCATGATGTTGAAAAACACTCCAAGGTAAAGTGCGCGAAAACCACGAAGAAAGGCGGCCTTCTTTCCGCCATAGCGCAATTCATAAAACTCAAGATCAGTACCTACACCAGATCTTCTCCACAATCTTGCATACACGAAAACCGTTAGCATGCCTGTGAGTAGAAATGCCCACCAGACCCAATTACCGGCCACACCATTTTTTCTCACGATGTCAGTAACCAAATTGGGTGTGTCTGCAGAAAAAGTAGTGGCCACCATAGAAACCCCCAGCAACCACCAGGGCATGTTGCGACCGGAAAGAAAAAACTCTTCCGGATTTTTACCTGCGCGTTTGCTGGTAAGAAAACCTATAAGGAGCCAAACAATAAAAAACGCAATGATGATCAGCCAGTCGGTATTGCTTAGGTTCATATAAATTTTTGATAAAGCTTGAAGGTGAACAATTTTTGCTTAATTGCCAATAATGAATGTAACTGATCTGCAATCAATATTAAAGCCTTTTGGATTGGATGCCCAAAGCTTTCGATTAAAAAAGATTGGTAGCGGACATATCCATCAAACTTATTTGCTTGATGGAGCAAATAAATACATTCTTCAAAACCTGAATACCAAAGTTTTCCCACGCCCGGAAGAGGTGATGCAAAATATTTCCTTAGCTGCTGATTGTATTTTAAAGATTGATAAAGCATATCCCTTTTCCAGTTCGCATAAAAGCATGGAAGGCAAAAATCTGGTGTATGATTCAGCAGGAAATGTCTGGCGATTATTTAAAGCTATTGAAGGTGCAATTACAATTAATGAAGTTGCCAATGCTGAGCAGGCATATTCAGCCGCAAAAGCATTTGGTAAATTTACCAGACTGCTGCAAGATGCAGATGTCAATCAGTTTTATGAAATTATTCCAGGCTTTCATGACCTAGATTTACGCTATAAGCAGTTTGAACAATCGCTTGACAATACTTCTGTCGAGCGAAAGCAAAAAGCTGATGAAGCAATTCACAAGACGAAATATTTTTCTCCATTAGTAGAAGAATATCAAACGCTGATTAGCTCAGGAAAACTGAAAAAGCGCATCATGCATAACGATACCAAAATCAACAATGTATTGTTCAATGAAGCTGGAGAGGCTTTTAACGTAATTGATCTGGATACTTTGATGCCTGGCTATTTTATTTATGACCTGGGTGATATGGTTCGCACATTTGTATGCCCGGTAAGTGAAGAGGAGCAGGATTTAAGCAAAATCAACTTCAGGCAAGAAATCTATGAAGCCTTATTGCAGGGCTATTTGTCAGAGATGAATGAAGTACTTTCGGAAGAAGAAAAATCCGCCATTCCTTTTGCTGGAAAAATGATGACCTACATCATGGCGCTGCGCTTTTTAACTGATTACCTGAATGGAGATGTGTATTATCCTGTGAAGTATGAGGCGCATAATTTAATCAGAGCAACGAATCAGCTTCATTTGTTGAGCTTATTATCACAATAATCAATACATTTTGTCAAGGATTTCTTCTGAAGTTCAAAAAAAATATATTTTCCTTGTCATATTTTAATGCTTGCTATTACTAACAGTATAGAACATTAAAAACTCATGCAAAACACCCAAGAAGCGTTATTTCAGGATATGCTCGACAAAAACAGCGCTCAAATATTACGTATTTGCTCCGTTTATGGGCAAGATGCTGACGAAAAGCAGGACTTGTTCCAGGAGGTGGTAATTAATCTTTGGAAATCTCTGCCTTCTTTTAAAGGTAATGCAGCACTTTCTACATGGGTTTATCGTGTAGCGTTAAATGTTTGCATGCAAAACAGTTTAAAAATAAAAAGGCATCAATCCAAACACGTAAAGTTGGACAGTATTCATTATGAAATACCTCCACATCATGAAGATGCCGGAGAAGAACAAGAGCGCATTAACCAGCTCTACACTTGTATTAAGCAATTACCAGATATCGACAGAAATTTAGTAATGCTCTCGCTGGAAGATTTGCCTTATAAAGAGATAGCTGAAATTACCGGAATTACAGAAAATCATGTAGCTGTTCGCATGAAGCGACTAAAAGAAAGATTATTCACTTGTTTAAATTCAAAATATGAAAGATAGAGAAATGCAAAATTTATGGAAATCGCTCAGCAACTTTGAGTGGGTAAAATTTGACAAGAGTATGTTGCATAAAGAAGTAAAGCAACAGTGTACTGTTATGGAGAAACAAATCAAGCAAAGAAACCGACTTGAAATTTTGGTAGCTGTAATGCTTATGCCAATGGCGGGTATGGTAGCTTTTCTACATCAGGATTTTATGGTTAAAACTGGTGCATTGCTCATGTTCCCTTATCTATTTACGGTGATTTACAAATTGTTGAAAGTTAGAAAGTCCAGACCAATGCCCGAAAGCTTTGTTGATAACAAAACCTTCATTCATCAAAATTTGACGTATTATAATCAAGAGAAAAATTTATTAGAAACAGTAGCTGTATGGTATGTTATGCCTGCTGTTATTTGTGTCTCTTTAATTTTAATTGGTATTGGCATTAGCGGATTTAAACTTTACTATTCTTTTGCTATAGTAATTGGCATGGCTTATCTAATCATAAGAGTTAATAAGCAAGCAGTAAGCAAAAAATTGAATCCACTTATCGATCGATTAGAGCGAGAGCTTCAACAATCAAAAGAATCGTCTGATTAATACTGTACATGTTAAAAATAAAAACCCCGACAGTTGCCGGGGTTTTTAAATTGGGTATGGTGTGAAATTAAAATCTCTCCACTTTTGAAAAAAAGAAACTGCCTTCAATCTCTGCATTCTCATCGCTGTCAGATCCGTGAATGGCGTTGGCATCAATCGATTTTGCAAATAGGTTTCTTATGGTGCCGGGAGCCGCTTTCTGTGGGTCAGTAGCGCCAATCAGTTTGCGAAAATCTTCTACCGCATTGTCTTTCTCCAAAATCATCGGCACAATAGCGCCTGATGACATGTAGCTGCACAAATCATTATAGAAAGGACGTTCCTTATGAATTTCATAAAACTGTCCGGCCCTTTCTTTTGTCAATTGGGTTTTCTTCATCGCTACAATGCGAAATCCTGCTTCTTCAATCATTTTAGTTATGGCGCCTGTATGGCCATTGCCCACTGCATCGGGCTTAATCATCGTAAAAGTTCTGTTTCCTGCCATTTTTTTATTTTTTTAACGTCTTGCCTTCCAAAGATTTTTTGCCCTGGATTGGCAGGCGCAAAAATAGTGTTTTAGGTCAATAACCCGCTATACCATTATATTTTATCAATAATTCAGCACACTGACGAATAAACTTTACTGAGTATGGAGTAAAATTCCCATTTTTGCCCCTTCGTAAATTAAATTGATGAGCGATATCAGCCGATTTAAGGAATTCATGAGCACTAACCGTAAGGCGGTAATTGTAACGCATCATAAACCTGATGCCGATGCTTTGGGCTCCTCACTTGGTTTATGGGCCTATCTCGTAAAGAAAGGT
Organism: uncultured Roseivirgaceae bacterium; assembly: GCA_964626095.1. Lineage (GTDB taxonomy): Bacteria > Bacteroidota > Bacteroidia > Cytophagales > Cyclobacteriaceae > DAOLDI01. Next base: position 3,883 of record CAZVFM010000192.1, read on the forward strand.
CATGAGGTTACAGTAATAACCCCAAGCGATTATCCAGGGTTTTTACACTGGATGCCCGGCAATGATCAGGTACTGATTTTTGAAGAGCAAAAGAAAGAGCAGGTATTCGGCAGGATAGAAGCTGCAGAAATTATTTTTTGTTTAGATTTTTCAAGTCTAAACCGGATAAGTAACCTGGAAGAGAGTGTAAGAAAAGCAAACGCAAAAAAAGTATTGATTGATCATCACCTGGAGCCTGAAAATTTTGCTGATTTTAATTTTTGGGACACTTCAGCGGCATCAACTACTGAGCTTGTTTTTGATTTGATATCTTCACTTGACGACAAAGATTTAATTGATGCAGATATAGCCAATTGTTTATATGCCGGTTTAATGACGGATACAGGAGGATTCAGGCACAATAATACATCGTATAAGGTATTAAATACTGCGGCTCAATTAGTTAAGCATGGAGCAAATGCGGCAAAAGTTTCAAAATGGATATATGATACCAACTCGCTTGAACGTTTACGTTTGCTTGGCTTCGTATTAAGCGAAAAACTGGTAGTGCTGCCAGAATACCATGCTGCATACATTGCCTTAAGTGCAGAAGATTTAAAAAACTTCTCTTCACAAACAGGAGATACCGAAGGAATAGTGAATTATGCTTTATCCATAAAAGGCATTAGTCTTGCAGTATTAATTATTGAGAATGAGAAGAAAGACGAAGTAAAACTCTCCTTCCGATCACTGGGAGATTTTTCAGTAAACGATCTCGCCCGAAATCATTTCGAAGGTGGTGGACATCGCAATGCAGCAGGGGGAGTAACCAATATCAGCCTTCAGGCAACGGTTGATAAATTACTTGCTTTGTTGCCTGAATACAAAAACGATTTAGAAAAAAACGCCAAATGAATATGAAAAAATTTTTGATGATGGCTCTATTAGCCATGTTGTTTTATGCTTGTAGTAATGAAGTAAGAGAGACCCCTTCTGGTCTTAAATTTACAATGCTTAAAAAAGGTGATGGAGTAGTAGCAAACCCCGGTGAGTACCTTCGTGTGGGTTTGAGGTATTCTGATAAGAACGATTCCGTTTGGAGAGATAATTCAACGGACGATTTTCCAACCATCATACCCATTCCGGATACTTCAATGATAGAAGCCGAGAGTGATGTTGAGCAATTATTACGTATGCTCTCAACGGGCGATAGTGTTGTTTTCAATGTATCTGCAAAAAGTATTTTCCAGGACACATGGCAAAGGCCGCTGCCTCCGGGGGTAAATGAGGAGGACCCCTTTACATTTAATATTTCAGTTTACGAAATCATTAATCAGCAACAACTGATGGCCCTACAAGAAGAGCTTTATCAGAAGCAAATGGAGAGTAGCCTGCAAAAGATGAATGAACAACTGGGCATCGATACCGTAATTATTGACGAATACTTAAAAGTGAATAATATTAAAACCTCAAAAACTGCCTCCGGGATCAGGTACATTATTAATAAACCAGGTAGCGGTGAAAAAGCGCAATCTGGTCAAACCGTTTCGGTGAATTAT
>CAZVFM010000193.1:0-5385 GCA_964626095.1 uncultured Roseivirgaceae bacterium
CAGAATTTTAGCGGCTAAAGAAATACTTGTGAATGAGCCCTACCTTAAAATTGAGGAGGTGGCCGAACGTGTAGGCTATAATTCTAAATCATCATTCAATACTGCGTTTAAAAAAATTGCAGGAATCACACCTTCTGAATACAGACAAAAACATGCTACAGGATAAATTTCTTCCGAAATATCAGTTCAATGAGAAGCACAGCATCACTATTCATGCCTCAGCTGATAAAGTCTATCAAAGTGTGCTTCAAATGAATTTTTCAAGTTCATGGATTATTCGTTTGCTTTTTAAGATGCGAGGATTGCCGACAGGAACCATCAGCGGTATTGAGGGATTGAAACAGATGGGCTTTACACTGCTGGAGTCTGATACGAATAAAGAAATTATACTAGGCTTGGTCGGACAATTTTGGAAACCACAGGGCAATATTCAGCCATGCAGCCCTGAAGAATTTATTCAGTTTAATAAACCCGATTTTGCCAAAACCACCTGGAATTTTGAAATCACTGATGCAGATGAGGGGGCGGTAAAACTCGAAACTGAAACACGCATACTTTGTCTGAGCGAACCTGTTCGCAAAAGATTTAGCCGCTATTGGTTTTTTATAAGACCCTTTAGTGGATTAATTCGGATGGAAATTTTGCGAACAATTAAAAAGCACGCAACATCAAACCCCTGATTAAATTATTTATCTAAATCGGGCAACACAAAATTATCAAGCGCGCTGGGCAGTGCCATGGTTTTTTCTATTTCTTCTGTGGTACGCGGGGCCAGGTGAGATAACAATTCGTAACCGTCTTTTGTAATAAGCACATTGTCTTCAATGCGCACGGCAATGTTCCACCATTTCGGATCACACTTACTGTTTTCCGGGATATAAATGCCCGGTTCAACACTAATCACCATGTTTTCTTCCAACTTATCATATGTACCCCTGTCGTGCACAGCTAAACCAATATGATGGGATAAACCGTGAGGGTAAAATAAATGTCTGTCAGTTGGAGAGTCAATAATGCCCAACTCGGCCAGGCCTGCATTAATTACATCACGAGAAATTTTTGTCATCTCAGCGAAAGTGGTGCCGGGTTTGCAAATGGCCAATGCATCGTTTTGTGCTTTTAGCACTAAATCATAAATTAGTTTTTGTTCTGTGCTGAATTTGCCAGAAGAAGGAATAGTACGGGTAACATCGGCTGTATAGCTATGATACTCTGCGCCTAAATCCATCAGCACCATTTCTTTGCTGGTAATGGCGGGTTTATAATTTTCAATATAATGTAAAATGCAACCGTTATGTCCTCCGCCCACAATAGAAGGATAACCCACATCTTCGGCCTGGTACTTTTTAAATACGAATTCATGTATGCCTTGTATTTCTCTTTCTGACATACCGGGCTTTAGTGCTTTCATTACTTCTACCTGACCAATAGCAGAAATATTTACAGCCTTTCGCAACAGCGCAATTTCTTCAGGGGTTTTAATGCCGCGCAATTGATTCATGATGCTGATCAAAGTTTTCGTGTCAAGATTTTGTGGTCGGGGTTCAGGGTTAAGTGTTTGAACTGTTGCATCGGGATATCCCGCTTTTGTTTTAAATTGTTTGATGAGATCAAACAAATCCCCGGTATTGTTCTCTACATCACGCACATCATTTTTGAAATCAAAGAATAGCACTTTGTCGAACTTACTGAAATCAATAGTGTAGTTAGCAAATTCTAAATTATTAAACGAAGCTTCGAAGCCTAAACGATTCTTGCTACCAAGTTCGCCCAACCTTCTGCCTTCCCACATTTCCCTGATAGGATTGCGAGGTTGTACAAATATGATTTCGTCATACTTCGTGTTGTCAGCTCCTGATTGCTTGTCTTTGAAAATTAATAGCACAGCGTGGGGTTCCCGGTGACCGGTAAGGTACATGAAGTCAGGGTCTTGGTGATATATATAATCTACATCATTGCTGCGATTGCGAACAGCATTGGCAAAAAAAACAGCAACAGAATTGGGAGGCATTTTTTCGCGGAGTGCATTTCTGCGTTCTTTATGCCAGTCCTTGCTTAAAAAGTCTGTGGGCAATTCTACATTTTGCGCAAAAGATGAAGCACTAACAAGTAGCAGGAAGATGAAGACTATTTTTTTCATGGAGAATATAATTTTTGCAATAACGGTGAATATTCAGATATTTTGTGAAAAGATTTTATAAGTGGCAATTATTTAGCACGACTAAATTCCATACCGGAAATGTTTACTTTCGAAATCTTGCCATTTGTTCCCAGAATAAAGTTCGTATTCCATTTACCTCTCCACTTTTCATCGAATATTAACCTGTAGGTATCGTAATGCCAATGACTTAATGTACCCCTTAAGACACCATTTAAAATAATGCTTAGTTGACCTTGCTCAAGTACAATTTCAACTTCGCCAAATAATTTGTCTGTATACTTCCCTGCAAAATTTTCCAGAGGCAAGGAAGGATTGGTATCAAACACACGATTAGATTCAAACTCTTTCATTCGCTTTTCACTCTCCTCTCGAATATTTGTGTACAGTTTTAAGAATTCTGAGTTCCAGTCGCGATTGCCCCCTAAAGCGAACAAATCAAAAGCTTTGTACATAAGAGCATGTCTGAGTTCTGCATGATCATAATTGCCAAAAACATAGATACCTAAATTCTCTTCGGGTAATTGCGCATGCAGTGCAATAGAACCATAAAGGCTACCTGTATGAAAATTCACTTTCTTGCCTTTGTAATCGTGCTGAAACCAGCCTAGCCCATAGCTGGTCCAGTTGGGTTTAGTAAGTTGCGCTGTAGGGTAGAACTGATTAACAGGAATAAGAATTTGTGGTTTAAACATTTCTGCCCATGTTCCTGCTGATAATAGCCTTCCTCCAGCATACTTGCTGCTGTCGAGCATGCAAATGACCCACTTGCTCATGTCTTCTATACTTGCCCATACACTACCTGCCGGCCCGATTTGATCTGCACTCATGTGGTCAATTACTTTCACCTCTCCATCTATTTTATAGTGTGGTTTTGTTTGGTTAATATCTTTAACATCACTGAGTAAAGGAAAAGCACGCTCCATGCCCAGTGGTTGAAACAAACGCTCTCGAATAAACTGATTCCATGTTTGGCCACTTAATTTTTCTATCACTTTACCGGCTGCCAGGTAAAATATATTTTGATAAGTATACCCTGACCGCAATGAATAGGAGGGTTCTATGTATCGCATTCGGTACAGAACCTCATCTGAAGAAATATTCATTGTGCTCCATAAAAAATCGGTATTTCCTATGCCTGTATTGTGCGTAAACAAATCGCGTATTTTGATTTCCCTTGTGATATAAGGATCGTACAATTGAAATTCAGGCAAGTGTTTGATAACCGGGTCGCTCCAATTGACTTTGCCTTCGTCAACTAAGATGCCCATACAGGTAGCCACCAGGGCTTTGGTAGTTGATGCGCAGGCAAACAAGGTTTGCGCATCAACCAGATTGCTTGTTCCTATCTCCCTTACTCCATAGCCCTTTGCCAACAATACTTTGCCATCTTTCACCAAAGTAACAGCAAGTCCAGGCACATCCCATGCTTTTTGCGATTTGAGAATGTAATCTTCAAATTCTTTTACTTTTTTCTCTAAGGGAAGTACTTTTTGTGCGTATGTAGTATAACAAACAAGGCACAGCATAATGAATATTAAACGCATGAATGAAAAATTTTATAGTTGCTTTTCCAAGATAACAAACTCTAATGGCATTTTTGGCTTGCCATAACGTGGATCAGTAAATACAAAGGGTTCTTTTTTATCAGTCAGGATATAACCATGCCTCACATACCAATCAATCAGTTCATGCCTGAAAGTAAGTACACGCATAAACATGGTTTTACAATTTCTCTTTCTTCCTTCTTCTTCCGATGCTTTCATCAATGCCTTTCCAATGCCTTTACCTTGTGTATTGGGCATAACTGTAAGCATACCGAGGTAAAATTTATCCCCTTCTTTTCTGAGTTCTACACAACCTTTGATTTCGTTGTGCTCAACATACTTTAAAAGTAAGCTGTCAGGCTTGTGAATAATCTGTGCTATCAATTCTGCATCGGTACGGGTTCCGTCAATAAAATCAGATTCGGTAGTCCAGCCTTGCTTACCGCTTTCACCACGGTAGGCAAGGTTGACCAATGCGCTTATTGCCTGCGCATCTTCGGGGGTGGAGGTAAGTATTTCGTACATGGCAGAAATTTATAAAATTACTTTTAGACCCGCTTGTTTCAGAAAGCGGACGGGTTTGATTTTTAGCGTTCGACTTTATAAAATCGTTCTTCCTGCCTATAAAAACGGTCGTATTTTCGTTTTGAGGCAGTGTTTCTTTGAATCAAAAAAGAAAACAATGGAAACAACACTCAACGATTCTTCCCGCAGACATGACCTTGACTGGCTTCGGATCATCGCCATCCTTATCCTGCTTTTTTTTCATACCGGTATGTGGTTTAGCCCTTGGGACTGGCATGTTAAGAACAATGAGCTGAGCGGCAGCTTCCGTTACTGGATGGTTTGGCTTCACTTTTGGCGCATGCCCCTATTACTTTTTATTTCTGGTGCCGGCACTTATATCGCCTTAGGCAAACGCTCAATTAAACAATATGCAGGAGAGCGTTTTAAAAGATTATTTATACCTCTTGTATTCGGCATATTTGTAGTGGTGCCTCCACAGATTTATTTTGAGCATATTCACTCGTACAATAGTTACTTCGACTTCTATAAAACTGTTTTTAATTTCGTGCCCTACCCGAAAGGAAGCTTTAGCTGGCACCACCTGTGGTTTATACTCTACCTGTTTTTGTATTCGCTCATCCTGATTCCTTTTTTTCGTTTTATCCGGTCTAACCGATCTGCAAGCTTCAAAGCATATGTTGGGCGCTTGCTCTCCAGTTCTGCCGGCATGCTGTTTATTCCTGCGGTGGTAATAGTTTTGACACAAGCCCTCTTACGTCCCTACTTTCCAGATGAAACTCATGACATGACTGACATCGCTTATTTTGTATACTACATGGCTTTCTTTTTTCTGGGTGTATTATTCTATTCTGATAAGAACCTATGGCTTGCCATCGGAAAAAACAGGAAACATTTACTCATTGCATCCTTATTCATTTTAGCCCCATTTTACCTTCTGTATTTTCACTTCCGTGGCATTGTACACTTCCCGTGGAACGAAGGAACTATTGAAGTCCTGTTCGATATTTTAGGTATGTTACTGAGTTGGTTTACCGTAATTACGGTGATAGCCTTTGGTCAGCATTATTTAAATAAGCCACATCCATGGATTAGTAAATTAAATGAAGGTTTATACCCTTTTTACATTTTGCATCAAACGGTAATTATTGCTAT
>CAZVFM010000194.1:0-5382 GCA_964626095.1 uncultured Roseivirgaceae bacterium
TTTTTTAATCTGAACTTTTTTTTAGTATGAAATTCAATCAGGTAACAATTAAGGACATTGCAAGAGAGTTGGGGGTGTCGCCATCCACGGTTTCAAGGGCACTCAAAGACCATCCAGACATTAGTCCGGACACCAAAAAGGCGGTAAATGAACTTGCCGAAAAGTTGAATTATCAGCCAAATACTGTTGCACTTAGTTTGCGTCAGAGTAAAACCAATACCATCGGTGTAATTATCCCGGAACTGGTGCATTATTTTTTCTCAACTGTTATAAGTGGAATTGAAGATGTAGCCTACAGTGCTGGCTATAATGTTATTATTACACAGTCAAATGAATCATACGAAAGAGAAAAAAGCGATTTAAAAGCACTATTTAATAGTCGTGTAGATGGTATGCTCATTTCTGTTTCGCGTGAGACAACCAATTATGAACACCTTGAAAATGTTTTCACTAAGGGGGTACCCATGGTTTTCTTTGATCGTTCAGCAGAAAGTATTGATACAAGCAAAGTCATTGTAGATGATTTGGGCGGTGCAAAGGAAGCGGTTCTGCACCTTATAGAGCAAGGTTGCAAGCACATCGGCCACTTAATGAGCGCCAAAACACTAATCATAGGACAGCAAAGAATGAAAGGATACAAGGAGGCTTTGCGAGAAAATGGAATAAAAATAAATGAGAATTATATAATTGAATGTCCTGAAGGGACCAAAGAGCAGGGTCAGCATGCCATGAAACAACTGCTAAATCAAAAAGAAAAACCTGATGCAGTATTTGCGTCAAGTGATATGCTCGCTTTGGGTGCTATGCTTGCGATCAAGGAAGCCGGAATGAAAATTCCAGAGGATATTGCGATCGTAGGCTTCAGCAACTGGCAGTTCAGCGGTTTTGTCGAGCCCGGTTTGTCAACGGTAGATCAACCGGGGTTTGCAATGGGGCAAGAAGCAACCAAACTGCTTATCAGGCAGATTGAATCAGACCAAGACGAAGTAAGTACTGAAACCAAAGTTTTGAAAACCCAATTAGTAGTAAGAGGCTCAAGCTTAAAGAAGAAATCTTAACAAGTAAATGCAATCGTTTGCTTAATTTAATTGATTCTGATTGGGATTAATAAGCCATTTTGTTTTTACTTCATGGAATTATTAATCCTGATCAAATGAGTCATCCTGAACTATTATCCGGCAACATAAAATCTCCCGGAAATTATTTATCGCACGCAAAGCAAGAGCAATCCATCCTAATTAAGTCGGCCAATGCCATTTGCCGAGTATCATTTTATGACGAAGCAATTGTACGGGTCAACTACTCCCAAACTGAAGCATTTGAAGATTTTAGTTATGCCCTGGTGGCTAACGCAGTAAATATTGAACTTGAAATCAATGTGTCTGATCAAGAAATTCAAATCAACACCAGTCGTATAAAAGTTTATATAAATAAGAGTAACCTCAGTTTTCGCTTTTTAACACTTGACGGTCAACCCATCAATGAAGATGAAAATGGATTAGGAACAAGTTGGATTGGTGACCAGGTGATATGTTACAAAAAACTGCAGGAAGGAGAACGTTTCATCGGACTGGGGGAAAAGACTGGTCCACTTGATAAGCGTGGATTTGGTTATACCAATTGGAATACCGATAGTTATGCTTACTCATCGGGCACCGATCCACTATACTGCACCACCCCATTTTATATCGGATTACATCACAACCTGGTGTATGGAATTTTCTTTGACAATACTCATAAATCATTCTTCAATTTTGGAGCTTCCAACAATCGCTTCTCCAGTTTTGGTGCTGATGCAGGAGAAATGAATTACTATTTTATTTATGGAGATAACGTTGCTGAAGTAATTCAAGGCTATACCTATCTGACCGGAAACATGCCTATGCCTCCAAAGTGGAGTTTGGGCTATCAACAATGTCGCTACAGTTATTATCCTGACAAAGAGGTACTGAGTGTTGCACGCACTTTTCGGGAAAAACAAATTCCAGCAGACACCATTGTGTTCGACATCCATTACATGGAGGCTTACAAAATATTTACCTGGAGTAAACGCGATTTTCCCGATCCTAAATCCATGATCAAAGAATTAAAAGAAATGGGATTTAATGTAGTGGTGATGTGTGACCCGGGGATTAAAGTGGAGCAGGGTTATGAGGCTTATGACGATGGTGTGCAGCAAGGGGTTTTTCTTAAATATCCTGACGGGCAAAACTACAGCGGGCAAGTTTGGCCAGGCTGGTGCCATTTCCCTGATTTCAGCAATCCTGAAACACGCGAGTGGTGGGCAGGTAAGTTCAAAGATTACGTTGAACTTGGTATCGAAGGTTTTTGGAACGATATGAACGAAATTGCTACATGGGGTCATATGCTTCCTGAAAACCTGGTATTTGATTTCGAGGGAAGAAAAGCCACCACGCGTAGAGGAAGAAATATTTATGGCATGCAAATGTCGCGCAGTACCTTTGAAGGCACGCGTGCTTTGCTCAATGGCAAGCGCCCATTCAATCTTACACGCTCAGCCTATTCAGGTATTCAGCGCTACGCAGCAGTTTGGACTGGCGATAATGTTGCCTATGACGAACACATGATGCTTGGCGTACGCATAGTCAATGGTATGGGTCTTACCGGAATTGCATTTGCCGGCTATGATGTAGGGGGCTTTGTTGGCGATGCCAGCACCAATTTATTTGTGCGTTGGTTATCAATTGGCGCCTTCTCCCCTTTCTTTCGCGGACATTCCATGATCAATAGCAAAGACTCAGAACCTTGGTCATTCGGAGAGGAAGCCGAACAGATTTGCCGCAATTATATTGGCTTAAGGTATCAATTGATGCCCTACATCTACTCTTTGTTCAATGAAGCCAGCCACAGTGGTATGCCTGTTCAAAGAACTTTAGCCATTGACTATCCATTTTATGATAAGGTTTATGATCATAGGTATCATCACCAATATTTATTTGGCCCATATATTTTAATAGCACCTGTTGAAAGTAATAAAGACTTAATCAAAGTCTGGTTACCTCCAGGTAGTTGGTATAGTTTGTACAATGGAGAATTTTTTGAAGGCAACAAGGAGATTATAGTAGACTGCCCTATGCATAAGCTGCCTGTATTTGTAAAAGCGGGTGCAATTATTCCAATGCAAAAAACGATACAGTACACTTCTGAAGCAAAAGATACCTTGCAGCTACATGTTTACTCTGGTAATTCCATGCAGCAATTTGAATTGTATGAAGACGATGGGGGTACTTATGAATTTGAGGAAGGAATTTTTTCTAAACGCATAATTAGTTTCTCACCCGAAGACCGCATGATCAGTATTGGTGCTCAACATGGTAGTTTTGCATCCGAATTCAAAAAAGTAAAAGTCATGCTACATGGTTTTGATCAACAATTAAGTTTTGCGGTAGACGGTAGTACTGGCAATCAATATACGCAAGAACATAGTTTCTTTAATCCCTTAGAAAAATTTGATCCTATTCACGACCCTCCGGCATTAGAAAAAGAAAACCTGATTTGCCTGGAGTTTGAAAATAGCAAGGAAGAGATGTTGATTTCTTGGTAATATTAGAATTTGACGATAGAAATTTGGCATTAGGTATTGAGAATTTAACATCAGATAATTTAGTGCATCAGCACATGCATTCAACGATTTGCATGACGCTGTACCAATCTCCACTTTCCCGACTTCATAACATAAACTTCTGAATAGAGCAACTCAACATCAAAAACATTTCCATCAATAATACCAATAAACCTGCCTTTACCTGTAACAATGGCGGTGTTTTCAAATATCCTTGCATTCGATTCACGCACTGTTACTTCATCCAGCTTAAGTTTGCCTGATCTATTATTGTCAAACACGTCCTGTTTCGATTCTATCAGTCCATTGGAGTGTATGTATACAAGCTGATCATCCAATAAAGCATCTAAAGAATCCATTTCATTATTAATCAGCCATTCAAATTTCCTTTTTGAAAGATTTACTATTTCCTCTTCACTGTTCTTAATTTCACCTGAAGTACAATGAGTGAAAAGCCAAATAATTAATAAAGGGGTCAGTTGTTTAATAGTCATGGTATCAGAAATCATAAATATGAAATTGAAATTGAATCTTAAAAATAGGCATTTCATCCCTATCGAAAATTAACTTAATTGCATAAAGCAATTTTCATTCTATGAGTACTGACACCCCAAATCTTTCCGGCTATAAGCCAAAGCTGAGTTTTTGGCAAATCTGGAACATGAGTTTCGGTTTTTTAGGCATTCAATTCGGATTTGCGCTACAAAATGCCAACACCAGCCGCATTTTTGAAACACTTGGAGCCGATACAAAAAGTCTTGCCTTTTACTGGTTGGCTGCACCGGTTACCGGTTTACTTGTGCAACCCATTGTAGGTTATTACAGCGACCGCACCTGGCACGCCAAATGGGGACGTAGAAGACCCTTCTTTGCAATTGGCGCCTTACTTGCCTCCTTTGCCTTGATCTTGATGCCCAACTCTGCAGCGCTGTGGATGGCTGTAGGAACGCTCTGGATTATGGATGCCTCCATTAACATCAGCATGGAACCCTTCAGGGCTTTTGTTGGTGATATGCTTCCACCCTCGCAGCGCACAACGGGTTTTGCTATGCAAAGTTTCTTCATTGGAGTAGGTGCAATCATTGCAAATTTTTTACCGGCAATTTTTACCTGGCTCGGTGTTTCAAATACAGGAACTGAGGCCCACCCAATTCCCGATACTGTAAAATTTGCATTTTATGTTGGCGCATTTATGCTTTTCATTTGCGTGATGTGGACAGTGTTCTCAACCAAAGAATATCCTCCAAGCAAAGAAGAGGAAGAAAACCGGAAGAATAAAGTAAAGAAGTACATTGATCGTCCTGAATTCTTCAGTAAAAAATTTGCTGATACGACAACATTACTTCTCGTATTAGGCATAGTTATAGCCACACTGGTTTATTATTTCGATGCCGAGTCTGAATTATATGTACTAGCAAGTGGATTTGCGTTATTTGCATTAGTACATTTTGCTGCAAAAAGATTTATTGAAAGCAAAAAATCCTACATCGGCATTGTGCATATGGTAAAAGATTTTCACACTATGCCACGCACCATGGTGCAGCTTGCCTTAGTGCAATTCTTTTCCTGGTTTGCCTTGTTTGCTATGTGGATATTCACAACCAAAGCGGTAACAAGTCATATTTATCTTACAGATGATCCACTTTCAGAATTGTATAACAAGGGAGCGAATTGGGTAAGCAGTCTCTTTGGTATTTACAATGGGATAGCCGCAATAGCTGCATTGTTCATTCCAATACTCACCAAATATACCAGCAGAAGAATGACACATTTCATTATGTTGTGTTGCGGAGGTCTAG
>CAZVFM010000195.1:0-1966 GCA_964626095.1 uncultured Roseivirgaceae bacterium
TTGCATTTGCTATGGGAATTAACTGGAGTGAAACTGTGCAGGTGGGTAGTTTACTCGGACAAAAGATGGTGATCAACGAATTTGTTGCTTACTTGAGTTTAGCAGAAATGAAGGAGGCAGGAAATCTTTCCAACAAGGCCATTGTAATTTCTACTTATGCCCTATGTGGTTTTGCAAACTTCAGTTCTATCGCCATACAAATTGGTGGCATAGGAGGCATGGCCCCTATGAGACAAAGTGATTTATCGCAACTAGGTTTCCGTGCTTTGATGGCTGCAACGCTTGCTACTATGATGACCGCTACCATTGCTGGAGCAATTTTTAACTGATCATAAATTTAAGTGCTATGAACATTGCCATGCTAGGCTCAGGTTTTATCGGTAGGTTTTATGCCGACTCTATACAGGGCTACAGAAGTAAAGATAAAATTGTAAGTATCTATTCAAGAAAGGAAGAAAGCACAAAAAAATTTGCGGTTGATTATAAAGTGCCTTTTCATACTACAGAAATGGAAGCGGCAATCAATCGGCCTGAAGTTGATATTGTTTGTATTTCTTTACCAAACAACTTGCATGAAGAAGCTGTGATGCTTTGCTGTAAACACAAAAAAGCAGTAATGACTACCAAACCTTTAGGAAGAAATGCTACAGAAGCCAAGCGCATGTTAGATGCGGTAGAAAAGGCAGGCATATTCAATGGCTATCTTGAAGATTTGGTTTACACACCCAAGTTTATCAAAGCACATGAAAGTGTTCAACAAGGAGCATTAGGTAGAATACTATGGGCCAAGTCGCGCGAAACACATCCTGGTCCACACAGCGATTGGTTCTGGGATATGGAGCAAGCAGGAGGTGGTTGTATTTTGGATTTAGGTTGTCACTGTGTAGAGATATCCAGAAGTTATATTGGCAAAGACATCAAACCCATTGAAGTCATGTGCTGGGCCGATACACAAGTGAAGCCCATTGATGCAGAAGATCATGCGATTGGATTGGTGAAGTATGAGAACGGAGCTATCGGACAATTTGAAGTGAGTTGGACTTTCCGTGGCGGATTGGATTTGCGCGATGAAGTAATGGGAACGGAAGGCACTATCTGGATCAATGGATTTTTACGTACGGGTTTGGAAATGTTTACTACAGGCAAAGGGGCGAACTATGTAGCAGAGAAAGCAGAAAGCAATACCGGCTGGTTGTTTCCGGTGGGAGATGAGTTGAACGAATTAGGTTACAATCATATGTTCATGGATATGTTCAATGCCATGGAAAATGGAACGCAACCCAAGGAAACTTTTTACGATGGTTACATCGTAAACGAAATTTTAGATGCCGCCTATCGCTCAGCCAAAAGCAAACAGTGGGAACCCGTAAAGCTGGAAGTATGGCGAGGCAAAACGGGTGTAACAAAAGATAGTCACTTACAGGAATATGATGCAGAGCACTACCTGGTAAAAGAAGAAGTAACACATTACGGAGCGAAAAAACTCATCTTGAAAAATAAGACAACCGGAAAGATTGTAGAGAAAACAGTAGAATAGTCAAGTGCTTTTGGTCCGTTAATAAACTGGCTTAACCTTACACAACTGTTTTTTAATCTCTAAAGAATTTCAGACAATTTAAACCTGCCATTTTCTATATTTAGAATCCAAACTTTAAAATGAAAATCATGAAAAAGTTAAAGCTCATTCTTCCTGTATTTTTGCTCATTCAAGCGCTATTATTAACTAATGCTTACGCAATTGATCCCAAAGATACCCGCATGCTGGCCCAACCTGCCATCAGCGCAACACATATTGCCTTTGTATATGCCGAAGATCTGTGGGTTGCCAATTTAGATGGAAGTAATGTACGCAGGCTTACGGTAAGTGAAGGTATAGAAAGCAATCCTGTATTTTCACCTGACGGTAAACTCATCGCTTTCAATGCGCAGTATGATGGCAATACCGATGTATTTGTTGTTCCTGTAG
>CAZVFM010000195.1:1976-5354 GCA_964626095.1 uncultured Roseivirgaceae bacterium
CTGTAGAGGGAGGCGTTCCTCAACGACTTACATGGCATCCGGGTGCTGACCTGGTAAGGAGCTTTACTCCTGATGGGAAAGCAGTTTTATTTTCTTCTCAACGCGCGGTTTTTACCAATCGCTATGCTCAATTATTTACGGTGCCTGTGGATGGAGGCTTTCCAACACAATTAGAAATACCCAATGCATGGCATGCAAGTTATTCTCCGGATGGTAAACACATGGCCTATACGCCCATCGCAGGAAGATTTCAGCAATGGAAAAATTATCGTGGAGGTACTATTTCAAGGATATGGCTTTTCTCTTTTGGCGATCATGCGGTAAAAATGATTCCTCAACCGGAAGGGGGCTGTAATGATTCTGATCCGGTTTGGCTAGGGAATAAAGTGTATTTCAGAAGTGACAGGAATGGTGAGTTCAATTTATTCTCCTTTGATGTGAGTTCTGGGGCGGTTGCACAGCTTACCACTTTCAAAGATTTCCCAATCATCAGTTTATCCGGACAAAATAATAAAATAGCTTTCGAGCAATCTGGTTATCTCCATACTTATGATATTCCTTCATCCAGCGCTAATAAAATCACCATAGGTATTGCTGCCGATTTATTGGAGTTACGACCGCGATTTATGAAAGGAGCTCAATACATTCGAAGTGCAGACATTTCTCCTTCGGGTGCACGCGCAGTTTTCGATTTCAGGGGAGACATCATGACACTTCCTGCTGAAAAAGGGGATGCACGCAACATTACTGAAACTACTGGCACACATGAGAAATATCCGGCCTGGTCTCCTGATGGTAAGTACATCGCCTACTTCTCCGATGCCTCCGGTGAATATGCCTTACACATCAAATCACAAGATGGAAAGTCAGCTGTTCGCGAAATCAAACTCAATGGTGCTGGCTTTTATGCCTATCCAAAATGGTCGCCCGATAGTAAAAAGATCAGCTATGTAGATAACGGAAGAAATTTATATGTGTTGGATGTTGCCTCAGGTGTGAGTACAAAGATTGCAGAAGATGAAATTTATTTTCCTGGTGTTTTTCGTCAATTAGCAGGTGATTGGTCACACGATGCTAAATGGTTAAGTTATACCAAATTACTTGAAACAAATTTTGAACAGGTTTTCATTTATTCCATTGATCAGAAAAAATCATTTCCCATTTCAGATGGACTTAGTAATGCATCTAATCCTGTGTTTGATGCAAGCGGAAAGTATTTGTACTTCCTTGCCTCAACCGATGCCGGGCCTGTTGTGAATTGGTTTGATCAGTCTAACCAGGACATGCGCGCTACCTATGCTATTTACCTGGTTACCCTACAAAGCAATACCATTTCTCCATTTGCTAAAGAGAGCGATGAGGAGACAATGAAATCAGAACCAGAAAAAACAGATGTGCCTGATAAGAAGGATAAGAAAGCTGCACCAGCTCCCACAGTTCGGGAAGAAACGCTAAGAATAGATTTTAGCGATATTCATTTACGCATCATTGATATACCGGTAAGTCCGGGTAACTATTCGCAATTGGGTAAAGGCAAAGAAGGAGAAATCTATTATGTATCAAGAACACCTGGGGCATTTGGTCCCGGTAAATTGAATAAGTATGATATAAAAAAGAGAAAGAACAATGAGGTGATGGATTTAGATACTTACATCATTTCATCCAATGGCAGCAAGATGTTGTATCGCAGGGGAAATGCATGGGGGATAACAACCGCAGGTGAAAAACCTGAAGCCGGGAAAGGTATGCTGAGCATAGATGATATGCAGGTGAAAATGGATCCGAAAGAAGAATGGCCCAACATTTTTAACGAAGCCTGGCGCATCAACAGAGATTATTTTTATGATCCGGGTATGCACGGTGCCGACTGGGCTGCCATGAAAAAGAAGTATGAGCAATTTCTGCCACATCTTTCTTGTCGTAACGATTTGAATACAGTGATTCAATGGATGTGTAGTGAACTGGCTGTAGGGCACCACAGGCTGGCTGGTGCAGGCGATAGATTAGGCTCACCTCAAACAGTTCCAGGTGGTTTGTTGGGTGCTGATTATGTAATTGCTAATAATCGCTATCAAATTAAAAAGATTTATGGTGGCTTAAACTGGAACCCGAATATGAGATCGCCACTTACTGAACCGGGTGTAAATGCCAAGGCAGGTGATTATATACTCGCTGTGAATGGTAAGGAAGTTACCGCCAGTCAAAACCTGTATAGCTTTTTTGAAAATACTTCAGGTAAAATTGTTGAATTGACTATTGGGTCAAGTCCAAACATGACAGGCTCAAGACTTGTAAAGGTTGTGCCGATTCCCAATGAATACAACTTGCGAAACCGTGATTGGGTAGAAGGTAATCTTAAGAAAGTTCATGAAGCTACAAACGGACAAGTGGCCTATGTTTATGTACCCAATACTGCAGGTGCAGGTCATGAATACTTCAAGCGATATTTCTTTCCGCAAGCCAACAAAAAAGCCATCATTATTGACGAGCGTTTTAATGGTGGTGGACAAGTAGCTGACTATTATATTGATTTGTTAAGAAGACCTTACCAGTCTCATTGGAATTTGCGCTATGGTAAAGACATTAAAACTCCCAGTGCATTTATTGAAGGTCCCAAAGTGATGATCATTGATGAGACTGCAGGCTCTGGTGGAGATATGCTTCCATGGATGTTCAGGAAATTCAATGTAGGAACATTGGTAGGTAAGCGCACCTGGGGCGGATTGGTTGGTGTATTAGGTTTTCCCGAGTTTATTGATGGCGCCAGTGTGACTGCACCCAATCTTGCCATTTGGACCAAAGATGGATTTATTGTAGAGAATGTAGGTGTTCCTCCTGACATAGAAGTAGAGCAGTGGCCGGCTGAAGTAATAAAAGGAAAGGACCCTCAACTTGAGAAAGCCATTGAAGTAGCCCTGGAGGAATTGAGAAAGAATCCTCCCGAAGAACATGTTCGTCCTGCATACCCTATAAGGGTTTGGAAGGATTAATTGAATTGAAATATAAAGAATACATCGCCCTCTTTGGAGGGCGATTTTTTAAGTTGCGATTGGCGCAGCCAAACAAGCATCCGGAATGTTAAAGGCATTTACCAAAGGCACGGCATCCTGCCTGATCTCCCAACACAATTGGTTAACCTGTTTACGAATGGCTTTAGTTTTTACACCTTCCAAATAATTCTGCTCCAGGTACCAACCTTTGTTTTTTTCAATCTGCGAAAGCGCAAACAAAGCGCAAAGTTTTTTCAATACGGCTTTGCATCCGGGGTCGCTTGTTTTTTCAACTGCCAGTTGAAATTGCTCCAGTATGATCCGCTCGATGTAAGCAAAGCCCACTTGTACCAGATGATGTTGTGAAACATTGAAGGCATCGAAAGAA
>CAZVFM010000196.1:0-5336 GCA_964626095.1 uncultured Roseivirgaceae bacterium
CATCAATATCTTGTCTCGGTATTTCCTGTACTTCAAACCCATATTTCGGTGCATCTCCAATCAATGCCTCGAACGAGCCTTCACGATTTTTTCCGAAGCGATGATCGTAACCAATCACTAATTTTTTTGTACCAATTTTTTCTACCAGTACTTTTTGTATGAATTCATGTGAACTGAGTTGTGAAAATTCTTTGGTAAAGGGAATACGAACCAAGTGCTGCACACCTTGGGATCTTAATAACTCGGCTTTTTCTTCAAAAGTATTAAGCAGTTTTAAATCTGTTTGCTCCGGATATAAAACCATGCGTGGGTGAGGCCAGAAGGTAATGACAACAGTTTCTCCATTATTAGCAACTGCTGTCTCTTTGAGTTTTTGTAATATTTTCTGATGCCCCTTATGTACACCATCGAATGTACCGCTGGTAACTACCGCGTAAGGCAGTGAAACAAAATCTTCTATACCATGGTAGATCATCATATCAGCTGATGGTTTCTATTTCCTGTGCATTTTCCAATTTGAATGATCCGATGCGTGTACGACATAATGCCGACATGTATGCGCCAACACCCAAAGCTTCGCCCAAATCACGCACCAGACTACGAATATACGTTCCTTTAGAACAAACTATTCTGAATTCAACTTCAGGTAAATTTATTTTGGTGATGTCAAAAACGGATACAGTTACCGGCCGGGGTTCCAATTTTTTCTCTTTACCCTTGCGTGCAAAAGCGTAGGCACGTTTTCCTTCAATCTTTATGGCCGAATGTAGTGGAGGAGTTTGCATAATATCTCCGGTTAATGTTTTTGCTGCTGTTTCAATCATTTCTGTTGTAATATGACTGATGTCCCGTGTTTCTGTTACTTCGGTTTCCATATCGTGCGAAGGCCTGATTTGTCCGAGTACCAGTTTACCGGTGTACTCTTTTTCCATGCCCTGGTAATTATCAATTTGCTTGGTCATTTTACCCGTGCAAATGATAAGTAAACCTGTCGCTAAGGGGTCGAGTGTTCCGGCATGACCGATTTTTTTAATCTTCAGTTTTCCACGCAGTTTTTTTACCACATCAAAGGAAGTCCACTCGAATGGTTTGTTTACAAGCAATAGCCTGTCTTGTTCTGCAGATAGTTCTCGCATTATATTATCTCGAGTTCTATGCCAAAATAATAGAGCAACAATATTGTTGCACCAATGATGATGCGGTAGTAGCCGAAAAATTTAAATCCATACTTGGTAAGAATGGAAATGAAGGACTTAATCGCCAGAATGGCTACAATGAAAGCCACCACATTTCCAACAAGCAATAGTTGAACTTCGTTGGCACCAAATCTTTCACCCGACAAATAAAATTGTAATAACTTGTATGCAGTGGCAGCAAACATGGTGGGCACAGCGAGAAAGAATGAAAATTCTGCTGCGGTTTTTTTATCAAGTTTTTGAGTGAGTCCGCCTATAATAGTAGCTGCAGAGCGAGAAACACCCGGCACCATGGCCAATACCTGGAATAGACCAATCTTTAACGCATTGTTGTAGGTGATGTTATTGTCGGGATTAGCCTCATTTTGTTCAAATATCTTATCCACAAACAAAAAGAAAATACCACCTGCTACCAACATAAGGCCTACTACTTCAACACGCTCAAGTAATTCATCAATAAAATCAATAAACAAGAAACCAATTATGGCCGCAGGGATGAAGGCCACCAGTAATTTGAGATAGAACTCAAACATTTTATTCCAACCTTCACGAGGTAGAAATTTTTGCCAGTACAATACAACTACTGCTATGATGGCACCAAACTGTATAGCAACAGTAAATGTTTTTGTAAAAGGATCGGAGGCGATGCCCATCAAAGAAGAAGTGATGATCATATGGCCGGTTGAAGAAACCGGAAGAAATTCAGTCAGACCCTCAACAATGGCAAGTATAATGGCCTGAAATATATCCATAGCTTTTATTTGCATTAAAATAAATGCAGGACTGCTTATTATTTATTTTCTCTTTGCGGCCGGTGAAGAATGGCAAAAATTTCAATGATGAATCCGATCATCACAATGATAGGGCCAAGTGTGATACCTAAAAACCCAAAGCCGTAATCCGCTTTGTCTAAAGACATTACAATGAATCCAACAATAAGAAGAATGAGGCCAATGGCCATCATTTGATAATTACGTTTTCCGAAGGGTAGTTTGTTTTCCATTTTTAATATAGTTCGTCTAGTGACATACTCAGGTATTTCTTCATTGCTCGGTATGAACTTACCGTTGCCAAAAGAATTCCAATAATTATCAAAGAAGAAAAAAGTATCAGCATAAGTTCATTGTTTTGAAGTACGCTTATTTCCTCTACATATTTTGCTGCATAGCGCAATAGAAAGATTATTAATATTATGGAAATTAACCCTCCGGTTAATCCATACAAAAATGACCGAAGCAAAAATGGCTTTTGTATAAACCATCTTTTTGCACCCACCAATTGCATACTTCGTATAAGAAAGCGCTGGGAAAACAAAGCAAGTTTTACTGTATTGTTAATGAGCAGCATTACCACAATTAATAATACAACACCAATGCCGAGAAGTATCAAGGCAATTTTAGTTACATTCTGATTAATGGATTCAATCAGGTTATCAATATAGAATACCTGGTAAACTCCGCTTATTGATTCTATTTCTGCTTTAACAGTTTCCATACCTTCTTTGGTGTGGTGTTCTGGTGTTATGCCAATTAGGAAGGCATCTCTTAACGGATTATCACCAAGGAATTGGTTAAAATCTTCACCAGTATCTGCAATAAATTTTTCAGCGGCATCTTCTTTTGATATAAATTGGATAGCAGGCTTTTCGTCTTCTAAAAGAATGAAAGTTCTGGCGCTAAGATTTTTTTCGATTTGTAAACGCTGTGCTTCCGTTAAGTTGGAGTTAAGATAGACCTGTACCTTTACATTTTCACGTACAAGCTTTTCCAATTGGTTGGCAAAAATGATCAACATCCCGAATAATCCGATAACAAACAAGGCCAGTGTAATACTAAAAATCACACTGAATGAGGGGTAACTTCCCAATTTCTTTTTTCTGCGACTTACAGGCTTTTCTGCTTCCATGAGATTGCAATTTAGAACAAATTAATCAATAGGCCCTTTAAAATACAGTCAACTTTAAGGTTTTAACTTAATGCTGTGCGCTCAATCTCCCTCAGGTTCTCCAGTTTTTTGTTTCTGAGGAATCCGTTGATGTCTTCAAAGTGTTCGCGTACGCGTTTGTTGCCAAACTCAAACACTTTGGTGGCCAAGCCATCGAGGAAATCCCTGTCGTGAGAAACTAAAATTAATGTACCATCAAAAGCGCGTAATGCATCTTTCAGAATGTCTTTGGTTTTGATGTCGAGGTGATTGGTAGGTTCATCAAGAATCAAAAGATTCACCGGCTGCAATAATAATTTGATCATCGCTAAGCGAGTGCGCTCACCACCAGAAAGCATTTTTACTTTTTTATCGATATCATCTCCGCTAAACATAAAAGCCCCGAGTATATCTTTAATTCTTGCACGTATATCACCCTGTGCAATCTGGTCGATGGTTTCAAAAACACTGATGCTTTCATTCAGCAATGCAGCTTGGTTTTGCGCGAAGTAACCAATGAGCGAGCCATGCCCTAACTGACATTTACCTTCGAAATCAATTTCTCCCATGATGGCCTTCACCATGGTAGATTTACCTTCACCATTTTTACCAACAAAGGCGACCTTATCTCCACGCGCTATCGTTAAGGAGGCATCTTTGAATACCAGGTGATCGCCATAACGTTTGGTCATGCCTTCAACTATAACAGGATAATTGCCTGAGCGGGGTGCAGGTGGGAATTTTAAATTCAGTGCAGAAGAATCTACTTCATCTACTTCAACAATTTCTATCTTCTCCAACATCTTCACGCGTGATTGTACTTGTAATGTTTTGGAGTAAGTACCCTTAAAGCGGTCAATAAATTGCTGAATCTCGGCAATTTGTTTCGCCTGGTCGTCAAACTGTTTTTGTTGTTGTTCTCTTCTTTCCTTACGTAGCTGTAAATAGTGACTGTAATTGGTTTTGTAATCGTAAATGCGCCCCATGGTAATTTCAATGGTGCGGTTGGTAAGGTTATCTACAAAAGTTTTATCGTGACTGATTACAATTACTGCCTTGGCATTGGTTTTTAAAAATTCTTCCAGCCATTGTACCGACTCAATATCGAGGTGGTTGGTAGGCTCATCCAACAAAATCAAATCAGGTTTTTGCAAAAGAATTTTTGCCAGTTCTATGCGCATGCGCCAGCCTCCGCTGAACTCAGAGGTAGGTCTGCTGAAATCAGCACGCAAGAAACCCAAACCCATTAAGGTCTTTTCAATTTCTGCATCATAATTCACTTCTTCAATGGAATAAAACTTTTCGCTCAGCTCAGATACTTCTTCAATAATTTTGGCGTATTCATCCGACTCGTAATCCGTGCGGGTTTCCAGTTGTTTGTTCAACTCATCAATACGCAGTTTCATGTTGTTGATTTTTGAAAATGCCTTGGAGGCTTCTTCAAAAACCGTGAGCTTATCTTCCGTAAGCAAGTGCTGGGGCAGGTAGGCAATCACGGCATCCTTTGGTGCAGTAACTTTACCTCGGGTGGGCTTGTTTACCCCCGCCAGAATTTTGAGCAGGGTAGATTTACCAGCCCCGTTTTTACCCATAAGGGCAATGCGATCCTCAGGATTAATATTGAACGTAATGTTGCTAAAAAGCACTGTACCGCTGAATTCTACACTTACCGCGTCAACCGAAATCATACTCAATCAAATTAAGGCGGCAAAGGTATTATTTTTCTGCGATTCAGGAATGATAAATCAATATGTGCCAGTTGAGATAGAATTTTTCTAAATTTCAAAGACTAATCACGCATTCTTATGAAAAAATTATTCTTCATCTACTTCCTTTTATTAGCCGTTTCCCTTAAAGCCCAGGATAAAATGACCCCCGAATTGCTTTGGCAATTGGGTCGGGTTAGCGCAATGGGCATCAGTAAAGACGGCAAACAGGTAATATTTAGTGTTAGCAAGCCCAATATTGCTGAAAACAGGAGTTCAAGAAAATTTTATAGCATTCCAATTCAGGGAGGTTCAACACAAGAAATCAGCAATGCTGCTGAATTACTTGCCGATAAATCTATTTCTCCGGATGCTAAGCATCAGATTACGATGCAGGAAGTGAAAATTTTCAATATACAGGGAAAGGAATTTTATCCTGACCTGGATAAATCGGATGTTCAGATTTATGAAAGCCTGAACTTTCGCCATTGGGATACCTGGGAAGATGGAG
>CAZVFM010000197.1:0-5313 GCA_964626095.1 uncultured Roseivirgaceae bacterium
TTTATCGCTCAGCCAATTTTTCAGGGGTAAGCTCAAGAGAAGAAGCCAATTTTAAATATGCCAAATTCAACCGCATGGCCGACTTCTCCTCTGTAAAGGTGAGGGACGAGGCAAATTTTAAATACGCCAAATTTAATGGTGGCCTTAATATACAAGATGCCGATTTCAGCAGTTTACTTAATTTTAAGTATGCGGCAATTGATGGTGATTTTAATACCGGAAATGTGCGGATCAATGACCTGGATACAAAGTATGCCAAAGTAAACGGTGCTTCATTCAGCAGGTATCTATTAACGTCAAGAGACTGAAATCAGCTTCAAAATTGGGAAATACTAACTTGATAGAAATAATAGGACAATAGTTTAGGATGAAAATTTAGAAATAAGCCCAATCATTTGGGTATTATTTTCTTAACAATACTTATTTTCATGTTTCACAAACATGAATAAGTATGAATCCTGACTCAAATCGCAGAATTTTTCTTCGCAAACTTGGCCTGATTACCTTGGGCACAACTGTACTTCCTTCATTTATTAGCGGATGTTCCACTAAATCTTCTGATCAGTCTACTGATGAGTTAAGTAATCAGCAAGCTTCAGGCGATTTGTTCTTTAAAATTTCTCTTGCACAATGGTCATTGCACAAAGCGCATTTTAGTGGGGCCATGACTAACATGGATTTTCCTGCAAAAGCCAAAAACGATTTTGATATTTCTGCAGTTGAATATGTTAACCAGTTCTTTAAAGACCATGCGCAAGATCAGGTGTACCTTGCTGAATTAAAGCAACGTTGTGACGATAATGGTGTAGAGAGTGTATTGATCATGTGCGATGGTGAAGGTTACTTAGGTGATCTGGATTCAGCCAAGAGAATTGAAGCAGTAGACAATCACAAAAAGTGGGTTGAGGCAGCTAAGTTTTTGGGTTGTCATTCTATCCGGGTGAATGCGTTTGGAAAGGGGACGCGCGAAGAGGTGGCAGCTACTGCAACAGATGGCCTTCGTTCATTGGCTGAATTTGCTAAGGATTTTGATATTAATGTGATCGTTGAAAATCACGGCAGTTATTCATCTGACGGCCAATGGCTTGCTTCGGTTATTCAGGCAACAGGCATGGCAAACTGTGGTACACTTCCTGATTTTGGTAACTTCTGCCTGAGGCGGGAAGATGGTTCGGAATGGGGATCAAATTGTGTGGAGTGGTATGATAGGTATAAGGGCACCGAAGAGCTCATGCCTTATGCTAAAGGAGTTAGCGCTAAAAGCTATGACTTTGACGAAGAAGGAAATTGTATTGAAACAGATTTCAATAAGATGCTCCAGATTGTTAAGGACGCAGGTTATACTGGATATATCGGCATAGAGTACGAAGGAGGTAAGCTTTCAGAAGATGAGGGCATTAGGGCTACAAAAGCATTGATGGAAAGGGTAGGAGCCCAGTTAGGCTGATTTACTTCAGGAAAAATTTTCCACGTAATTTAGATAGTTCCCAAGGGCTTTGCCTGCCATTAGAAATGTTTTCGACTTCAATTCTGGTATTCATGAAAATATCTTCAACTCTTTGTGAAAGTTGAAGTTGTTTAATAAGCACACTGGTATATAGTCCGTTATCCTGATCACCATCTGATGCCAGAGAACCGGGCGAAGTGGAGTATGCGATCAAAGTACCACTAGGCGCTTTTACTTCTGCAAGGCCATCGCCACCACGTGTCCATGTTTTGAAGGGATTGTTTCTACAGGCATCCAGTATTACCATATTCAGGCATTTACTGTTGGTGTATTCCATAATTTTCAATACCAGTTCAAGATTTATACTTTCAAAGGGTACATCTGTTTCTCCATTCTCAAAAACAGCATCGGTGGGCAATAGGTAATTTGTTCCATTAACCTGAAGTCCATGACCTGCGAAATAAAAAACAGCCACATCTGCTTTATTTATATTTACACTGAAATTTTTAAGTGCAGTAAGTACGTCTTTATATTTTAGATTAAGACCCATAGTCACCTCAAATCCCAGGTTTTGAAGTGTTTCTGACATCAACTTTGCATCGTTTATAGGATTACGCAATGAGGGGGAACTCTCATAGGTGCCATTGCCGATGATGAGTGCTACTCGTTTCTGATTGCTTAAATCCAGGCTGGGGTCTTTAAGCGATTGATCAAATCCTTTTGGTTTCTTAAGGTGCGGATTACTTACAACGGAAATTTCGATACGCTGATTCAGGGGGCTACCTTCTTTTATCAAAGGTTTGGAAGAGCCCATGCCAATAGCATTAATTCTTTTTTCTTCAGCACCTTTTTTGATCAAGTAATTTTTTACAGCAATGGCTCTCTTCTCTGTAAGTTCTTTGCCTGACTTTTTATCATCTGTAATATCCAGGTGACCTGAAACTTCTATACTCAATTTTGGATAACTATTCATAGCTTCCGCAATCAAATCAAGCTCATCATATGCGTCATCAATAAGGGTAAACTGATCAGAAAAAAAATTCACATCCTCAAGAATGATAACTGCCCCACGGTACAAGTCTTCTTTTACAAAAGATTGGGTCATTGCAAGGGGGTTCAAGAATAGCGCTATAAGTATGCTTCCTAGAAGTTTCATTTTATCTATTATGTCGTTGCGGAATCGCAATAAAACAAAAAATCCGCCAGAGGTGAAGTGTCTGGCGGATTATATTTCATTCATAAAAATTTTATTCAGTATCTCCTTCTGCCTGTATTTCAGCAAGGATACTTTCGTATTTGGCTTTTACTACAGCATCGGTTTGTAAAGCTTTTCTAATTTTATTGTAAGATTTCGCTCCGATATAGTCTTTAACAAGAGTTTGAAAAGTCTCATTGATCTTTTGCGTTTCTTCATCTCTAGAAGCAAGAATGGCTTTAATGGCTTTAATCTCTTCGGCTGTAGCATCAGCAGTTGCCAGTTTTTCTTCGTCATTGATAATTTTAGATAATTCGTTATAGCGATTACCCGTTACTACATCATTATTTTTTACCAGGTCGCTGATCATTTCAATCAGGTTGGCCTTCATGTTTTCAACAGAATCCATTACAATAGCATAATTTTTCAATTCCTCATCCGTCACTTCTTCTTCTTGTGCAAATGCAATAAAGGAAAGTCCGCATAGAAAAGGCATGAGGACTAAAAATTTAAACACACGACTCATTTTCATAGGTTTTTTTATTAAACATCAGTTAAATTAATCTGCATATTAAAGAATAATGCATCTTATAGCAAGCAGAAATTGTTCCAGAAAAGTAAAAAGACCCTATGCATTGCAAAGGGCCATTATTTATTGGAGCTAAAATTTACTTATACATTTTCTTTTACACGTGGCGCACCTGCCAGAATCTCATCATTGGCATAAGACGCAAATTTTTCAAAGTTTTTCAGAAAAGCTTCTGCAAGCATATTGGCTTGTTTATCGTAAGCATCTTTGTCGGCCCAGGTATTTCTTGGGTTTAATATTTCGTCAGGAACACCCGGACAGTTTTGAGGTTTGGCTATTCCAAATACGGTGTGATTCACATATTCGACCTTATCTAATTCGCCATTAAGTGCTGCGGTAATAAGGGCGCGTGTATATTTTAAACTCATGCGACTGCCAACACCGTAAGGGCCACCGCTCCAACCTGTATTTACTAACCATACGTTTACTCCAGCTTCCCTCATTTTTTTACTTAGCATCTCTGCATACTTAGCAGGATGTAAAGGCATGAAAGGTGCGCCAAAGCATGCTGAAAAGGTTGTGGTAGGCTCAGTGATTCCAGCTTCGGTACCCGCCACTTTTGCAGTGTATCCTGAAATGAAGTGAAAAGCTGCTTGTCCGGGTGTTAATTTGGAAATGGGTGGGAGTACACCGTAAGCATCGCAGGTGAGAAAGAAAATATTTTTTGGATTCTTGCCTAAAGAAGGTACCGCAATGTTATTGATATGTTCTATGGAATAACTTACTCTGGTGTTTTCGGTGATGGATGAATCCTTGTAATCAACTTCATCTGTACCTGCTTTAAAAGTAACGTTCTCTAGTAAAGCACCTTTTTTAATGGCGCGGAAAATATCAGGTTCTTTTTCTTCTGATAGGTCGATTACTTTAGCATAACAGCCTCCTTCAAAGTTAAAGATTACATTATCGGACGTCCAGCCGTGCTCATCATCACCAATGAGTTTGCGGTTAGGGTCGGCCGACAAGGTTGTTTTACCTGTTCCGCTTAAACCAAAGAAGATTGCCGTATCGCCCTTCTCACCCATGTTGGCTGAGCAGTGCATGGATAATACATTTTTCTGATGAGGCAATACAAAATTCAATACGGTAAATACGCCTTTCTTAATTTCACCGGTGTAACCACTGCCACCAACCAAAATAATTTTACGGGTAAAATCAATGATTGAAAAATTATGTTGACGTGTGCCGTCTTCAACAGGGTTTGCATGAAAGCCTGGTGCATTTAGTATTAACCACTCGGGTTCAAAGCTTTTTAATTCTTGCTCGGTAGGTTTAATAAACATGTTGTATACAAACATGTTTGACCATGCATATTCATTAACGACCCGAATGTTCATTTTGTACCGGGGATCGGCACAAGCAATGGCATCACGAACATAAAATTCTTTGTCATTGAAATACTTTATCATTTTATGATACAGCTTTTCAAACTTATCTGAATCAAAAGGGATATTGAAGTTGTTCCACCACACCGAGTTTTCGGTGAGGGTATCTTTAACAGTCAGTTTGTCCTTAGGCGAACGACCGGTAAACTCACCAGTATTAACAGATATCGCACCGTTGCTGGCACGCTTCGCCTGCCCTTTACTAATGGCTATTTCGGCCAGTTCATCAGGACTTAAATTCCAATGTGCTTTGCCTTCTTTAATGCCAAGTTGAGCCAACGAGAAATTTGTGGGTTTTGCTCCTGTTTCCTGTATCATATTGTGAGAAATTGAAGAGGTGCAAAGGTAATAAAATATTTACTCAGAAGGCTCAGTTCAAACGATTGTGTACCATATTTTCGTCTTTATTGCCTGATAATCAATAGGGTTTGCAAGAATGCAAATATGGTCATACTTTTAAAAATTGACTTGACCCAATCAATTGAGTAATTCATGAATTCAGGAGCTTCATTTTTTGGCCATCCCCGAGGGCTAGCCACGTTGTTTTTTATGGAGATGTGGGAGCGATTCAGCTATTATGGCATGCGTGCCATTCTGATTCTTTTTATGACCACAGATACGGCCATGCAGGGAATGGGCCTGAACACGGAAGATGCAGGCGCTATTTATGGGCTGTATACTGCGGGTGTGTATCTTCTTA
>CAZVFM010000198.1:0-5285 GCA_964626095.1 uncultured Roseivirgaceae bacterium
AATACAACCGATACTTGGGGCACCTATGTAAATATAGAGCCGGATGCCGTTTCATACGAATGGAAGCTAGTTGATGTTGCAAGGGTAATTATCGGCGTACCAAGGACCTATTCGTGGAATGAAGGGGAAGGAATTAAAGAGCACCCGTTCTTTCCCGGTGTTCTTCAAATCGGGGTAAATAACTTGGGTAGTCAATATTATATCGGCTATGCCGGTCGTTCATACAATTGCGCGAATACCAGTGTCGGGCCGTTCCCACCCAATCCAGGTATAGCCGAAGTGATTATAACGCTAAAATAAATAAAGACGGCTTGTCCGCCTTTATATTCGAATGAAATGATTGATAATAAATTTTTGAGCATTCATTAAAACTAACTATATTTCGGGTTAAAAGACAACCAATAAATTCTTGGAAATCCCGAAAGATACATTGAACGCTAGCTCAGAACAGGCTTTGAAAAAAGCGTACAAGGATAATTTTCCATGGCTGGAGAATTATATCAAGAAAAATTCCGGTAATCAGGAAGATGCGCAGGATATTTTTCAGGAAAGCTTGAGTGCGGCATGGTTGAGTTTACGAGAAGGGAAGTTCAATGGAGATAGCGAGCAATTCAATGCGTACATAAGGCAGATATGCAAATATAAATGGATAAACACCTTGAAGTCCACTGCGTATAGTAAAACAAGGTTAATGGAGGATTTTGCCGATTTTGAATGGAATGCCGATTCAATGGAAGAGCTTGAAATTCAATTGGAACAAAGTAAACGTCTAAACGAATCATTTGACGATATTGGGGATAAGTGCAAAGAGCTATTATGCAAATTTTACTTCAAGCGACAGCCGTTGAGAAAAATTGCGAAAGCGATGAACAATACGGAGGAAAGCATCAAAACGATAAAATACCGCTGTATGATGCGGCTGAGGAAAATTTATTTGGAAAAGTACCACAACAATGAGTAAGTATAGGGAAACCATCAGTCGTGAGGAATTTGAGCAGATCGAAAGGTATTTGTTGGATAGTATGGATACTGCTGAGAAGGAACTGTTTGAAGTGAAGCTTTCTAGGGACGAAATGCTACTCAACGAGGTGATTTTACAGCGACAGCTACTAGCAGCCGTGGAAACCGGAACGTTTACGGCTAAAAGGAAATCGCCTCAGCAAGTACTATCCCCTACCATACCGTTTCGCAAGTGGGCAAGCTACCGGAGGTATGCCGCTGTTGTTGTATTTATGGTTGGAGCAGGTTTTTTCGGCTGGTGGTATTATACTGCCGAACCAGATCAGTATTTGTACAACGCTTATTTCCGCCCCGACCTCGGATTGCCTGTAGTGATGGGCATCGACTCAACTAAGTATCTTTTCAACGAAGGGATGGTCTCGTATAAGGAGGGAAAATATGAAGATGCCATTAACGTTTGGAGAGGTTTGGAGTTGAAAAATGGAAAAACGGATACATTACAGTATTATATAGGGGTAGCACATTTGAATAGGGGAAACCCCGCTGTCGCTTCGGACTATTTGGAACCTGTAAAGGAGGATGAAGCTTCAGTATTCCGGGATAAGGCCATTTGGTATTTGGCGTTGCTGAAACTTAAGGAAAAAGAGTATTCTAGTGCAAAGCAGCTATTAAAGCAATTGCCTGAAAAAAATGAAGCCATAGAGTTATTGGAGAAAATTAGCGATTAAACTTTGTTAGTACATTGTTGTACGTATAGCTATGTTTGTTTTAAAATTGATATCCTTATGGGTTTTTTTGATTGGCGGCCTTGCCAATGCCATGGAGTCCGAATTCGATAAATCCCAGCGATTATACCGTGAAAACAAACTCGATAGTGCACTGTACGCAGTCGATAAGGCAATCGAGTTATATACAAGACAGGGCGAGAATGACAGCTTGGTGTTTGCCTTTTCCCACAAGGCTCTTATTTATGCCAGCAAGTTTGGGTTATCGGAGGCGCAGCAACTGATGGAGGAGGTAATGGGGCTGGTCAATATATTGCCAGACAAAAGTATGGGCCGTGTAGTCGCTTATACTCGCATGGGGCAACTAGGGGTCCAACTATATGATCTTGAAGAAGCGAGGCGACATTTTAAAAGAGCTGAGGAGGCGATAGACAGTCGGAAACCCCCAAACAAATACTATGTTATTTTGTACCATGCGATAGGTCAGATGCATCTGTCGTCTGAGCAATATCGGCAAGCACAGGACTATGCACAAAAAGCCTATGAATTGAACCTGCATGTAGAGGGAAAGGATGGTGCATTGATGGCAAATATTTGGCAAACCCGCTATTTTATTAGCTATTACGATGGTGATTATAACCAAGCCTTGGAGGATGGTCTTGAATTCCAACGACTCATCGGATTGCATTATCCTCCCAGTCACCCAAACACGGGCATGATGCATAATAGCCTGTCGGATATATATCATGTGCTCAACCAACCTGAAAAAGCGCTTTTTCATCAGCACAAAGCGGTAGATATACATTATGGTAATTATCTTAAAACAGGTAACGGTTATACTTTAGCTGGAGCTTACAGTAATTTGGGCGGATTGTATTATACCCTGAATGAACCTTATTTGGCAAACGAATATTTGACGAAAGCCAAGAACCTATTGGAAATCATCTACGGTGAATTTGGACCGGGTACCTTGGAGACTTTGGTGATGTTGGCAAATACTAAGCAACAGTTGGGACTAGTGATCGAATCCGAAAAATTATTGGCGCAGGCCTACCGTTTGCAGCAGTCGTACGCAGCCGAAGAAACTTTAAAAAAGGCTTATATAGAGAGTTGTTATGGAGATTTCCAGCTCAGTCAAGGTCAGGTAACTAATGCGATTGGTTACTATGATAAGGCCATGGAAAACTACGCCCAAATGGGGGAAGAAAATGCCTATTATAGTTTACATGCCAAAGCCGACAAAGGTGTCGCATTGGGTTACTCAAACAAGGGGGACGAAGCCTTACATGTGCAACAGAAGGCGTTGGATGCCTTCCGTCAATATTTCCCCCAATCAAAAAGCGATGCCATTTCATTTTTGGATGGTATCAGCACAACCTACCGCAATGCAAAGCGGTTTGAAAGTGCATTGGCCTATTCTGACAGTGTTTTTTTGAATAGCCTTCAATTCAAAAAGCTCCCCTCTGAACCATCGCAATGGATTCCCCGGTTATCATATAGTTTCAATTCCTGCACATTTCTCCTGAACAGGGTTACTATATTGCAAGGTCTGTACAAGCAAACGAAGCAACGGCAGCATTTGGTAGAAATACTCAAAATAATTGATGCATATAGCGAGTTCTTCTCCGCCAACCTATACACATTTCGTTCGCAGGCCTCGCTCATCGAACAGGCGGATATGAACAAGAAACTGAATTCTCTGGGTATCGAATCCTGTTGGGTCTTGTCTGGAGAGGGGAAAGATAAACACTATTTGGAAAAAGCATTTGACTATGCTGAACGGAGTAAAGCGTTGTTACTGCGCTTGGCTTCCAATAACTTGATGGTTGATGCTTTCCGTGGTACGAGCAATGGGGTAATGACACGGGATCATATTTTTCGCACTCGAATAAACAGTCTCAACGAACTGTATATTAATGCGACACAAAAAAATGATTCCTTGCTGCGTCAAATGACAAAAACCATGGAAGACTATCGGGTATTTCAGGATAGTCTAAAAGCATCCAGCCATGACGGATTTATAGCCAAGTACGATTTAAATCCTTATCGTATTGACGAAATACGCGAAAAGCTTCTAACTAAAAGAGAAACGCTCATCCAATACGCCTTAACTGATGAATCGGTGTATGCTTTTGTTGTAACCGCAAGCGGTTTCCATGTCCATCATGCTGACAAAGACGTGTTGAATGATATCAAGCCATTGCAAAACCTACACGGACTTTCGGCCGAGCAATTTATTAAGTCGGCACACCGACTTTACCAAGCCCTAGTCGAACCCTTAGAACCTTATTTTGATTCCACGCGACTATTCATCATTCCCGATGCAGACTTGTATTACTTAAATTTCGAATTGTTGTTAAAGCATAGCAATGAAAAGGATTTTGTGCAAATGCCATACCTCATTAAGGACTACACGATATCCTATCTGTTGTCGGCATCCAGTGCCTTACGTTTTAAGGAATCAAAATTGGGGTCGGCCAAAAAGAAAGCACTACTTTTCGTTCCTGTCTTCACTCAGGAAATGAAAAATGAACTACGGAAGGCATTGCCCGCTATCGCCATGGAGGACCAGCCTTATTATTATTTAAATAGGCAGCCTTTTTCCCTGCAAGCGGCTATTCGGATTGGTGGGTATATTCCTAATGATTTGTTCATAGAGCAAGGTGCCCAGGAAAATACATTCAAACAAATGGCTAAAAATTATGGCATCCTGCATTTTGGAACGCATGCGGAAGTTAATAATATGTCGCCCTTACAGTCTAGGTTATTCTTTGCACAATCCTTGCCAGACGATACGTCGAACACAGATGATGGATATTTATATGCCTATGAAGTATATGCCATGCAATTACGTGCCGAACTAGCCGTATTGACGGCCTGTGAGACCGGGGGAGGAACCATCCGACAGGGGGAGGGCGTGATGTCATTGGCCCATAGTTTTCTGCATGCCGGATGCTCGAGTGTGGTGATGAGCTTGTGGAAAATTGATGAAAAAACCAATGCTGATATTATATCCAAGTTTTATGAATACTTGGCAAAAGGTGTCGATAAACGCGAGGCACTTCGCGATGCCAAACTTCATTTCCTACAAACTAATGAAGGGGAATTGAGCCATCCGTATTTTTGGGCCGGGTTGGCATTGATTGGGGATAGTGCCCCTGTATATAGTAACTATAATTGGTTATATTGGGTCGGAGGAATCCTGCTCTTTCTTGTAATATGTGCTGGAATAATATTTTATCAAGGGAATAGAGGTGGAAAAAGAATTCAAAAACCTTATTCCGCGAGAGGTAGAAACTAACCGTAGTTTTTCATTTTATTATTAAATAATAAGGACCGTGAAAAATTTGGATTTCTTCTTAAAAAGATTTAACCAATGTGCAGTAATACTTGAATCTTCATACTTGAATCACCGTGAAATTAATTTATATAAGCTTTATTTTATTTTTAAGGCTAATTGTTTTTATAAAAGTACCATTTTAATTAGATAAGATTTATCTTTAAGATGTCAGAAAGTAAAGCATTTATTTTAAGTACATTTTAGTGCCGTTAGCAATTCGGCTAGCAGAGGGTATTTTGGACTTTTTAACTTATTGATAT
>CAZVFM010000199.1:0-5204 GCA_964626095.1 uncultured Roseivirgaceae bacterium
TTTTCAGACTTACTGTTCTCCCGAACTTCTGTTAACCAAAAAGCTAAAAATACGCTCGCAAAAACAATTACACCTTGAATCAAGTGATTCAAAATATTTTCTTTTACCTGAATTGCAGGTAACCTTAGTTTTTTCATGATACTTTGGTTAATCTGAGTTTATGTGGACTTGTTTTGGGAACTCTCTCTATCAGTTTCCGTGCTTCGAGATCAAGTTTTACTGTAACCATATACCAAACAACTTTGCCGTCAAAACTTTCAGAAAGTTCTTTTACTGCAAGGTCGGTTAATTGATCAAAACTAATTTCCGAATGTTCTTTTAGCTTTGAAAGGATGAAGGTTTTGATTACTTCATATCTTCTTAAAAGAATGTTGACCCCTTGTTTGCCGCCCGGGTGCAAGGTCATTATTTTTCCCTCGTTCATACAGTTTTCACTTTAAATGAATACTTACTGAATAAGAACCCAATTAACAGGAAAGGGATTAAGTGGTCAACCATACTTAATATGGTATAATCTAATGGAAACAAATACCAATTCATTTGAGCTAAATCACTTGCAAAGCCAATTATTAAAGCCACAAAGAGCGTCATCAGCAGAATGGTTTTTGCAGTTTGAACTCTTGAAATTTGTATCAAGAAATAAAGCAGCAAAACTGTAACAAAGTTGATTGCAACGCTTCCTAAAAATGAGAGTATACTGAAAAGTTCTGTTTTACCACGCTTAAAAACCATCAAGGTAATTCTGGGGCCTGTTTCAATTCTTTTTTCCATTTCGCTAAAAGCTTGTGGTGTATCTTCTTTTGGAAAACCCGGATAGTGATAGACACCATCCTTTAATAAATGCTCATTAAGCAATTCAGTATTTATTGCATGTTCGGGAATAGAATTAAGGGTATTGGAATGAAAAGGCAGAACCATCCAGGAAAGTGCATTCCAAACAAACAGAATTAGTGTGCCTGCTATCAGGCTTACAATTTTTCGTTTCATTTCTCTTCCTCCTTTTTGTTAATGATACTTACTTTTTTCTTAGCTGCTATTCCAATAGGCAATCCAGCTGCTATACCAATGGGAATTGACCAAATCCAAATAGAGCTGTCTTTTGTAGCAAATTGAACTACTATTGAAATCAATGCTGCAACAATAGCACCCATTGCCATACCTGTTGCCGGGCTTAATTGAAACTTTTGTATCATTGTCATTCCGTTTAAATTTGTACTTAGTGAATTAATTTTGCCACAGATAAAATTACTATTTTTTGCATCGTGATGGGTTATTAAGTTTACCTTTAGATTAGCAATCCTCTTATTTCTTACACTTTTTCTCTATTTTTTGTTTTCACATGGAGCCATCGATTCGTGTGTATATGCAGTATTGTATTAGTCTCGAAAATGCAGCCTCCATTATGTTTAGCAACGTGTCGTAAATAAGTTCCCTGTTTCTTTTCTTATGATTCAGCCATTACTGAGATGGTCATTTTACAAATCGGAAAGTTATTTACGACACGTTGCTTAGCAAAACTTGTCCCGCCTTTGCGTGAACGCTTCTTGCATTTCACATCTTGTCGTGTCTTGCCTTCATTAATATAATTGAAGCAATAAACAATATCAGGATTAGTACCGCAATAAAGTAGGATACTGTATCATTCATTACATAAACACCCGTAGCAATAAAAATTGTAATAAGCAGGTTTGACAGAAGCCAAATAATAGATTCCTTTTTTGTTACGCCTGTTTTGTCATTCATTAGTAAATTGATAAATCCCAGAAATATTAAGCATAAACCGCCACTAATAAACCACAGTGAGTTAAAACTAAGCTTGTCGTAAACCTGAGTGGAGAAAATTATATGAACAACGCCAATCAATAGCATCGTGTAGCTTAGTATTAAATGAAATTTCCTCATAACTATATATTTAGTTCTCAAAATTCGAATTTATTGTTAATGCACACAGATCTTCTGCGTACTGTTTTTTATATTTGACCGCCCGAAATGTCTGGCTGAGCAAGTCTTAAAATAATTTACCAAACTCTCCGCGTGGACTGTTGTTGTGGCTTGCGTCCAACATATCACTTTAGGTCAATGCGTAAAATAAAGCCACAAAATATAAGACAAGGTAAGTTATCCCTACAGCATGGATGAGTAATTTGTTGCCGTCAAGTCGGCTTATTAAAAATTTAGATATTGGTAACATTTGAATTGCATGTAAGCCTACTGCATGAGATATTTTGATGTCTTTCATGGTCTTTTTCCACCCGGTAAAAGGAATTTTTGTATAACCTGTCAACAGGTCCGTGGGCCATCCATATCGGATAATCAGATACCCTGATAAATTTCCTAGTAGAAAAATGAACATCCCCCAAATAATCGAGGAACGGTAGGTCTGTCCTCCTTTTTCCCAAAAGGTAAAAACCAAAAACCAAATTCCCAAAATGGCGGCATTGATTCCTATGGCAGCTCCCATAACAGAGAATATAGTCGCATCGAAAGTTGTCACTACATTGAAGTGGGAGGCCACGCCCCGTGCAGCTTGATAGGATATCAGAATAATTTCAATAAACATACAAATAGCGATGAGGTAATTTAGTGCTCTAAAGAAGCTTTTGTACTTTTCTATAAAATTTGAAAACCACGCAAAGGTCCAGGTAAACAACCAAATCGAAAAAGCAAAACGAAGTGGTTTAAGCCATGTATTTTCAAAATTCACCTCTCGGGCATCAAAGCCCATCAGTATCAGAAAAACAAAAATCAACAAAAGGTGGATCGTGCCAGTATAAAATAATGTGCGACTACCTTGATGCATGCGATTAAGTAGCATTTTCATAGCTTAATCTGTATGGTGTGATTTTTTGATAGGTAAAAAGCAGCCTTCTGGAAAGAAGGGGGACCAAAAAGGGTAGATGGATTATTTGAAAATCCATAGGGTTCTGAAGGGATTCCGAGGAAATTACGGTCAAGCCTACCGTTTTCATTTATATCATGATAGACTACCACAGCATAGGTACCCAAGGGTAAATCGTTAAAGCGAACGATAGTGTTGTTGTTTGCTCCTGGTCTTTCCTCGATGCACTTGAGGCCCCTTCCGAAAAAGTCTTCCTCATTGTGGAAAATGCAAACCTTTATTATACCCTGTTGGGATTTCACGTTATCTACTTTTACATCTAACTGGTAGTTATTTGATGGTGTGGATTGCGTTAAAAAGAACCATAAAAGGATGTGAGCTTGAGTCATCTTTTAGTTGTTTAAAGGTTTTTATCACTCCCCTATATCAAACCGCAGCAGGTTCTGCTTTTCTTCTTTTTTGGGCACACCAAACTGATAGCGTACCGTCAAGCCAATGCGCTGATTGTCGTTGTAGCGGTCTCCTGCCAAATCTAATGTACCCTGGTAAAAAGCGAAGTTTTGTTGCATGGTTCTGAGAATATCTTTTCCGCTTAGGGAAATCAGAAGCCTTTTATTAAGAAAGCTCTGATTGATACTGATGTTGAGCTGGCCGAAGTTTCCGGTTTCAAAAAAATTTAACTGCCCGTTAAGCATGTAAAAGCCATTCATAATGATCCGGGTATTCTGCGACAAACGTAATGAGTGAAAGGTAAAAAACTGCCAACTTCCATTGTTGAATTGCAGAGGAGTATCATTACGGTATAATCCCTTGTATTCGTTGTAATTGTATTGCATGCCCAGCACGAAGAAGTATTTGCGTATAGGCGGCAGTG
Organism: uncultured Roseivirgaceae bacterium; assembly: GCA_964626095.1. Classification (GTDB taxonomy): domain Bacteria; phylum Bacteroidota; class Bacteroidia; order Cytophagales; family Cyclobacteriaceae; genus DAOLDI01. The sequence goes on from CAZVFM010000199.1 coordinate 3,714, forward strand.
CACCTACAAGGCGAAAGTAGGTTTCAACACGTTCTCCCATATTGTTATACGTGCTTATTGTTTGTTCTTCATTTGAACCATCATGGTAAAGAATACTTGTAAAAACATTACGGGTAAAGCTTCTGCCTAGGGCGAAAATGGGTGTATCATCAAAACTGATATTGACTTCATAATTTTGTGTAAACTGTGGTTTCATTGCAGGGTTTCCCGTTTCGGAAAAATACGGATTTACATACCTGTGGAAAGGCATCATGTGCTGATAATCAGGACGTGTAACCGACCTGCGTGCAATGAGATACCCCTTGAATTCATAACCGGCTGCCATCCAAAGCAATCTGCTGATAAATAAATAGGGAAATAAATTCAATTGCCTGCTTACATAGCCTGTATCCAGAGGCGTTTCCAGTTGTCCGTGCATATAATTGTTTTCCAATCGTAGCCCGGTTTTCAGAAGAATTTTCCAGGGCAGGTTATGAGAAACTTCCATGTATGCAGCCAGGTTATTCTCGCTGTATTGGTAAGCATGGGTTTTCAAACTATCCTGTGTCCATACCCCCTGTTCTTGAAAATTATGGTCTTCTTTGCTGTTAAAATCCTGAAAATCTGCTTTGATACCGGCTTCAAGCAATGTACCTGTATTGAAGTGAAGGGTCAGATCGGATTGCAATTGTAGCTGATATCTTTGATTCCGGTTGTCTGCCCATCTGAGGGCAAGGTCATTATTCAGGTTATCAATTGTGTAATTCTGCAAGACTTTTCTACTGTTCCAGGTATATACCATGTGTGTGTTCCACACCGAGCCTATGGTATCTATTTGCCGCATTAAACCAACATCATGTTGCAGGTTTGTAAATTGGCCGGTATTGCTGGTCAAGTTTTTAATGGGGGCCTGATTCAGGTTCCCGGGCATGGCAAAAAGGGTTTGGGTCTGTGCAGTTGACTGGGATTCATTGCCACCTATCCGGCCATCATATGAAACAGACCATTTTTCATTGAATTGATACCCTGCTCCAAATCCGGTAAAAAACTGACGGTCTTCAACATGGTCTGTTGTGGATTGATTTAACAGACTTCCACCCTGAAAGGTACGCAACTGATTAACCTGGTCTTCCCGGGCATTTTGCGTATAATTGGCATGAATATACCATGAACTACGCTCTGAGCCCTGGTTGAGGCTGAAAGCGCCAAAACGGTTACCGTAAATACCCTGGTTCATCCCAGTGCTTACATATCCAAACCGGCCAAGGTTTATCCCCCTTTTCAGCACAATGTTAATTATTCCACCTGAACTGGCTGCATCAAATCTGGCTGAAGGGTTTCTGATTATCTCAATCCGTTGAATGCTGTTGGGTGGCAAACTCCGCAACAGGACCATGGCATCCTGCGGGTTCATGCGTTGTTCACGCCCGTTGATGTAAACGGCAGCAGCAGTGGCACCGCCCATGAAAACTCCCGCCTGCGGATCAATAAACAAGCCGGGAACAAGCTCAA
>CAZVFM010000200.1:0-5200 GCA_964626095.1 uncultured Roseivirgaceae bacterium
AGGTATGGGTCGGTGGCAATCATAAAAGTTGTTACTGGTATTTTTAATTTTTTGCATTGGGCAGCAAGGTTTAAGGTGCGATTTAAAATTTTACTATCAATGCCAAAACTATTCTTGTAATAGCGGATACCCTCTTTTATGCAGGTAGGCTTACCATCGGTAATCATGAATACCTGTTTGTTTGGATTCTTTCTCTTTCTTAAAATATCCATGGCGAGTTCAAGACCGGCAACAGTATTGGTATGGTATGGCCCAACTTTCAAGTAAGGCAGGTCTTTGATTTCAACTTGCCAGGCATCATCACCAAAAACAAGAATATCGAGTGTGTCTTTTGGATATTTTTTAGTGATTAGTTCTGCAAGGGCCATGGCTACTTTCTTGGCGGGGGTAATGCGGTCTTCTCCATACAGTATCATTGAGTGCGAGATGTCTATCATCAGCACGGTTGAGGTTTGTGTCTTTAAGTCTTGCTCTACTATTTCAAGATCATCCTCTGTCATCATGAAATTTTCAGTACCATGATTGATCTGTGCATTGCGTAATGATTCGGTCATGGAAATTTGCTCGAGGCTGTCTCCAAATTCGTAATCCCTTCTGTCGGTACTGCTTTCGTCACCTCGACCGCTGTAATTGGTTTTGTGTTCGCCCTTTCCTGACTTCTTAAGCTTTCCGAATATTTCTTCTAATGCAGATTTTCTAAGTCGCTGTTCTGCCTTAGCCTGAACCTGAAAAGTACCAGTTTGCGGATTCTCGGTTATATATCCGTTCTTTTTAAGATCCTCTATAAAATCACCGATTCCATAGTTGTCTTCAGTTAGTTTATATTGTTTGTCCACCTCTGTCAACCATTGCAATGCCTCATTTATATCTCCTGAAGTAATGAGAAGTAATTGCATGAAAATCTTCATCAGATTTTCAAAATTATTGCCTTCTTTTAAGGCTGGTGGTTGATATTTCTTAAAACGGTAACCTAACATGTATATACGATGTTATTCTTTAACCAATATCTCTATTATTCTGTTTCTTAGCATCAAATTTTAATTTATTTGTTATAGTTAGTACGTATAAGTTTTTTACAAGAATGGAACATTATAATGAGCTGAAGGGTTTACCTTTGTTGTATAATAGATATTTAAGTTAAAGTCAAATTGTTATGAGGAAGTCTATAATTGCATTAGTTCTGGTTGCCGTTTCTCTTTTATGTGCTTGTTCTACGTATACATGCCCCACTTATACAAAGCAGGGCATTAAAAAGGAAGAAGTAAAGATTTAATCAGCACCAAGAGGAATTGATGCGTTTGAAATAGGTTGCTAGACATAACAAAAAGGCCCGATGGAGAATCCAGAGGGCCTTTTTAATTCTATTTCAATTCAGCTTAGGGCATTGTCTTAAAAATCTTATCCCATAATGGTGAGGATACACCAAAGGCCTTTTCTCCCGCTTTATAATGATGTATACCATGGTGAATCCATAATACCTTAAAAAAATTCTTTGGTGGAGGATAGGCGTGTACTATAAAATGAACACCCAGATAGCAGGCATAGCCAACTAAAAAGCCTGGCAGGAAGGCAAAAACAAAATCGCCCATTATGAGCCTGAAAAGCAGGAGTAGGATAGAGGCGATAGTAATACTTAATAATGGGGGCATGGCAAGACGATCTTTATCTTTAGGGAATTCATGATGCACACCGTGCAATGTGTATTGCAGCTTTTTTCTGGCTTCAGTATAGGTGCTCATGTGAAATATATAACGATGAAGCAGGTACTCTACCAATGTAAAAGCCAGCAGACCAAGCAAAAAAAACAAAATAGTGTTAAGTGTACTTAAAGATGTGGTCTTTATATTCCAATACATCAAAGCAGCAGAATAAACCAAGAACAACGTTATTGGCACCAATATATGGGTACGTGTCAGTCGTTCAAGTATTGGATTATCGAATAAAGCCCTGGTTCCCTGGTGTTTTGGTTTAAATTTCGACATAACAGTTAAACAATTTAACCTTACTTAGAATTCAGCTATTATTACGCAAAACTCAGGAAAAAGGTACTTTTTCCTGAGTTTTTTCTATAATTTTTTGATAATAGTCTTCATACAAGGGCAAAATTTTAACAATATCAAAATCCATCGCTCTTTTGAGGGCATTTGATTTGAAGTTTGCCAGGTTATTCTTGTCTAAAATAAATAATGCATTCTTACTCATGTCCTCAATATCGCCAATGTTACTCATAAACCCGGTAACTCCCTGTATATTCAGTTCAGGTAAACCTCCTGTGTTGGTACAGACAACGGGAACTTCACAAGCCATAGCCTCAAGTGCTGCCAAACCAAAGCTTTCTTTTTCTGATGGCATAATGAAAAGATCGGCAACGGAGAGTACCTCTTCTACGGCCTCCAGTTTACCCAGAAAACGGATGTCTTCGCAAACAGATAACTCTCTGCAAAGGTTTTCAATATGGTTTCTTTCGGGGCCATCGCCAATTAGGAGTAGTTTAGCGGGCAAATGCTCCCTAATATTTTTAAAAATCATTACCACATCCGCCACACGCTTTACCTTTCTGAAATTGGATGTATGAACAAGCAGGAATTCATTATTAGGGCAAATGGCTTTTTTGAAATGCTCTTTCTTATGTTTTTTGAATTTCTTTAAATCAATGAAGTTTGGGATCACTACTATTTCATTGGTAATCTTAAAGTGCTCAAAAGTTTCTTTTCGCAGGTCATCTGAAACTGCGGTTACCCCATCCGATTGGTTGATGCTAAATGTAACTACCGGTTCATAAGAAGCATCCTTGCCTACCAGGGTAATATCGGTACCATGTAGAGTTGTAATTACAGGAATTTGTATGCCTTCAGTTTTTAAAATTTGTTTGGCCATGTAAGCGGCAGAAGCGTGAGGGATAGCATAATGTACATGCATTAAATTGAGCCGCTCATTTTTTACTACGCTTACCATTTTACTGGCAAGGGCCAGTTCATAAGGTGGATATTCAAACAGTGGATAAGTTCGAAAATCCACCTCATGGTAGAAAATATTTTCATTGAGAAAGTCTAAACGGCTGGGTTGAGAATACGTTATGAAATGTACTTCATGCCCTTCCTGGGCAAGTGCTTTACCTAATTCGGTTGCCACTACTCCGCTACCTCCAAAGGTGGGGTAACATACTATGCCTATTTTAATTCGCTCCACGTAATCTCTTTTTGATATTTGTTAAAATTAAACATTGATTCATAAATAACATCATGAATTCTTGTTCTGGTATTTTGTTGAAGAATGGTGGTGTTATTCATGTCTGGATGGACGCGGTTGGACAGAAAAATGTACATAAGGTTAAACTCAGGGTCCATCCAGAAACCTATACCGGTAAAGCCGGTATGTCCGAAAGTAGCGGGCGATGCATGAATTGAAGTAGGGGTATTCCAATCTCCAATATTTGGTTTATCCCAACCAATACCACGCCTGCTAATTTCATATTGTTTGCCGGTGAACATTTCAACGGTTTCTTGCCTGAAATATTTTTTACCTCCGTACTCGCCTTTATTGAGCATCATTTGTCCAATTTTAGCCAAGTCATTCGCATTGCTAAATAACCCCGCATGCCCTGCTACACCTCCGTGCATGGCTGCCCCCTGATCATGCACAGTGCCTATAAGCAAACGCTTTCTAAAGGTTTTGTCATCTTCTGTTGGTGCAATTTGTTCCGGTTTAAACCTTTCCAGGGGTAAATATCCTGTTGTGTAACAACCAAGAGGGGAGTAAAAGTTTTGACCAAGAAAATCTTCAATGTTTTGATTAAGGAGTTTTTCTGCCATTCTATGTAAAATGTAAAGTCCCATATCGCTGTACCGGTAGTCAAATGGGAGACGTGGGGTCTTTTCTCGCATTTTGGATTTTACTACCCAGTTCCACAGGCTATCTTTCATAGCCATTGAAGTAAACAATCTTGGGGCTACACTGAATTTGAAATTATCGTCTGGATGGAATTTGTAATAACTCAACATCAAGCTAGTGTCTTGAAGTGTTTGTTGCCAAAAGGGAAGGTAAGGCCATAATCCAGCCTGGTGTGTAAGTATATCTTTAATGACGATATCTTTCTTGTTTGACTTTTTGAGTTCAGGTAAGTATACGGAGGCTTTCTTATCTAAATCTATTAAGTCCCACTCGTGCATGAACATCATGAGTTGTGTAGTGGCTGCAACTTTTGTAACGGATGCCAGATCGTAAATGGTTTGATCATTTACAGGAATCTGATTTTCATAAGTGAGATAGCCATAATTTTTTTCAAAAATTACTTTACCATCTTTGGCCACCAAAACATGTGCTCCAGGTGTGCCGGCAGAGTCAATGGCTTCCTTTGTGATCCAATCTATTCTGCTTAATATTTTCGAATCCATACCAACTGATTCCGGAAGTCCATAGCTCAATCTTTGTATCACGCTTTTTTCCAACCCTGTTCCTCTAACAAATGGGCCATTGGTATAAGCAAGCTTGCCCCTTGCCGGCAGCGCACCAAAAATAATTTGAGGCACTACTTGTTGCATCAGATCATCAGGAGTGTAGGCATAAATTAAATGAGGCAATTTACTTAATCGCGGAAGTTGTTGTGGGTTGCCAAAATAACAAACAATCAATTGCTTTGCGGCTGACAAGTGTTCTATCCATTTTATCTGTGTGCTTTCAATGTTTGAAGAGAACAAGCCAACAACAATAACATCATATGAACGAAGCTGCTCGGTAAGGTTAGTGGTATCAGCCAACAATGTGCCGGGGAAATGATCAAAATTTGTATACTTAGATAAATATTTTATAAAAGTATTTTCATCATCAACTCCAAAACTTACCGAGGCGAATTTCTTTTCATCTAAATACTTAATCGGTAAAAATCCGGAAGTATCGCTTAAAACAGTAATAGCTTCCTCATAAACTTTTTGTTTTATAACCTGAATTTGTGGAGAGTTCAGTTTTACTAAATGATTGTCTGAATTAATAAGTTCATCCAGATGAAGCCCAGCCACATACTTTGAGTTTAAAATTCTCTTCACTCTTTCATCAAGAAGTGCTAGCTCTTGTTTATTTCTGCGGATTGTTTTTTTGATCACCTTCGTCCCTGCTGAAGCATTCTCCGGATCAAGTAACATATCATACCCCGCGAGATACATGGCCTTTTCAGCTTCACCTGTTTTTTTAAAACTGCTTTTAT
>CAZVFM010000201.1:0-5184 GCA_964626095.1 uncultured Roseivirgaceae bacterium
GATTTACAACTAACAGGCTCAACTTTACGGATTACCAACAATGCATCAGCCACAAACATAGATTTATCACCCTTTATGGGTACCAATACCGATGAGCAAACCTTAAGTCTCACTGGTACTCAACTCAGTATTACAAATGGTAATACTGTAGACCTTTTACCCATCAATACCGATAATCAAACCTTAAGTTTGGCGGGAACAACCCTGGAGATTACAGGCGGTAATAATGTGAATCTTTCAGCAATCAATACAGATAATCAAAATGTAAGTGTATCGACAGCAGGCACCAATAGAACCATTGCTATTACAGGCGGCACAGGCGATACCTTTAGTGTGGCCGATAATGACAACGATGCAACCAATGAATTAATTACCGCAGTAGGCTTAACCGGAACTACATTGAGAATTACCGATGCAGGTGGTAATAACGATGTAAATCTGGCCAGTATTAATACAGATAATCAGAATCTCAGTCATACTGAATCCGGAATTAATAGAACCATAAATATATCTGGAGGGACAGGCACAACTTTTAGCGTAGCAGATAATGACAATGATGCTACCAATGAATTAATTACTGCTGTTAGTTTAACAGGCACAACACTAAGGATAACAGATGCTGGTGGCAATAATGATGTAAACCTTGCAAGTATCAATACAGATAACCAAACGCTGAATCTAACAGGAACAAACCTTGCCATCAGTGGAGGAAACGATGTAAACTTGTCTTCGATCAATACAGACAATCAGAACCTATCTATCGCTGCAGATAATTTGAGTATTAGTGGTGGCAATGATGTTTCACTTGCACCCTACAGACAAAACCTTAGCCATACAGTTGGTGGTACAAACCGCACCATCAACATCAGCGGAGGAACAGGTACCACGATCAGTGTGGCAGATAATGACAATGATCCGCTTAACGAGATACAAGACCTTGAGCTTACTGGCACAACCCTACGGATTACCAATAATGCATCAGCAACTCCCATTGATCTTTCACCATTCAGTGGTACCAATACTGATGAACAAACATTGAGTTTGTCAGGCACACAGTTAAGCATAACGAATGGCAATACCGTAGAACTTTCACCCATCAACACCGACAATCAAACTTTAAGTTTGGCGGGAACAACCCTGGAGATTACAGGTGGTAATAATGTAAACCTTTCTTCAATCAATACAGATAATCAAAATGTCAGTGTATCGGCAGCTGGCACCAATCGAACGATTGCTATTACAGGTGGAACGGGCGATACCTTTAGTGTGGCCGATAATGACAATGATGCTACCAATGAATTAATTACCGCAATAGGCTTAACCGGAACTACCTTAAGAATTACCGATGCAGGAGGTAACAACGATGTAAACCTGGCAAGTATCAACACAGACAACCAGAACCTGAGTCATACTATTTCAGGGACTAACCGTACCATCAATATATCAGGTGGAACGGGTACCACCATTAGTGTGGCAGATAATGACAACGATGCAGCGAATGAATTAATCACCGCAGCAGGCTTAATCGGAACTACATTAAGAATTACTGATGCAGGAGGTAATAATGATGTAAACCTTGCGAGTATCAATACTGATAATCAAAACCTGGATTTGGTTGGAACAACATTGGGTATTACTGGTGGAAACTCCGTAAACCTTTCAAGTATTAATACAGACAATCAAACTTTATCACTGGCTGGCACAAATCTTTCTATAAGCGGAGGCAATACCATTGGACTTGCATCTATTAATACAGATAATCAAAATCTTTCTCATACAGAAACAGGCACAAACCGTACGATTAACATTAGTGGAGGAACAGGAACCACCATTAGTGTAGCGGATAATGATAATGATGCAACCAATGAATTGCAAAATCTTTCTTTAACAGGTACGCAACTAAGCATTAGTAGTGGTAATAATGTTGAATTAAATTCGCTGGCTAGTAAATGGACTACAGTGGGGGGGTCTAATATTTTTTTTGAAAACAGAGTGAACATTGGTAGTAATGCAAATCCTGTTTACAATCTGGGAGTAAGTAGAAATTCTGCCATCTCAACTATTGTTCCGATCATGGAAATAAAAGAAGAAGGTATTTCAACTTCTTCAGCACCTCTTCGTTTCACGAATGCGTCAAATCAACATTACAATATTGGAATAACAGGTAATGGTCAGTTTGCATTAAGCGCTGCTGATGCAAATATTGGTTTAGCTACTGATTTTATCAGGATTCAACCTGGTGGTAATGTAGGTATAGGCACGGTTGCACCTTCCACTCGATTACAAGTAAATGGTACAGCTAGTATGACTGGTTTTAGGTTAAGCACAACACCTACTAATGGTTATGTGCTAACCTCCGATGGAACTGGAGTAGGTACCTGGCAGGCAATACCTTCTGGTTTTTCAACAAACAATTTTATCCCGCGTGGCAATGGTACAGGTATGGTGAATTCTATCTTTTTTAATAATGGTAACTATGTCGGTGTAGGAAGAACAACGCCAACCATTGCCACATCTTATTTTGATGTTGAACTTCCTACTACAGGTACTGCCTTCGGGGGAATGGTACTTAATTCTGCCAGCTCAACTGGAACAGCCTATTTGGGAATTTATCATAATGGTGTACTGTCATCTCGCATTCAGTCGAATGGAAATTCAGGCAACTTACAAGTATTGCACGGTGGTGTCATTAGAATGACTATTACAAGTGATGGAAATACGGGTATAGGTACTGTATCTCCTTCCTCAACCCTGCATGTTGTAGGAGATACAAGAACAGCAGGAAAAGTTGTTTCACCTTCGCTTGCACCAATTAGTATTACAGGAATTAATCAAACCATAAATCCAACACGTAAATTTGTTAAAGTTACAGCTGCAACTGGTGGAAGAGGAATTGCTGGTCTATTAAATGGTGAAGATGGACAAGAGGTAATTATCACAAATACAGGAGCAATAAATATTAATATTACTCAAGGAAACGGTGCAAATAACTATGATATCATTTTAGTAAACGGAACAGGATATACACTTTCGCCTCATTACACGCTTCACTTGATTTATGATGGTACACGTAATGTTTGGTTAGAGGTAAGTCGCTCAAATAACTTTCCATGGATACCATGATAACATATTTGAGAAGCATCTCCATTGTATTTTTCATACTTTCATCATCAGCAGTTTGTATAGCTCAAGGTCTAAACAATCAGGGAGCTACATTAAACATTAGCGAAGGCGCAGTATTTTCTGTACATGGAAATACCACTAATAATGGAACAATTATTAATAATGGCAATTTTTTGATTACAGGATTTTGGATGAACAATGCTGTGTACGAACCGGGCACTGGAGATTTTACATTGAATAGCAGTGGCGACCAGATTATCAATCACAATGCACAGTCGTTTACAAGGTTGGTGATTAATGGAGGAGGGAATAAATTCTTTTTGGCAGATATAGAAATTTTAGAATCACTTGATCTAAGTAACGGACATCTTATATCTGAAAACGGAGCCAGAATTATTGTAGCCGATGGCGCCAGTGTACGAGAAGGTAATGACCAGGCCCATGTGGTAGGTCCATTTTATCAAAGAGGAACAGGCGAAAAGTTATTTCCTGTTGGGAATGGTAGCATGTACCTTCCGGTATTGCTGATAGGGGTAACGGGCAGCAGTCCTGAAATAGGCGTATTACTTAACGAACCCAATCCCATCAACCAGGTGGCTGCTAACATAACAGCTATTTCAACTGCGCGTGCCTGGGAAATAGATTTTACACAGGCACCAGGGTCATCAGCATTTGTTGAACTTCCTTTGCGAGACGATAACTTCATTGATAACATTAACAACGCCTTAATTGCGTTTGCGACACAAGGAAGCAATAGCTATACTTCCATTGGAAATGCCGCATCAAGCGGAAGTACCCAATCGGGCTTTGTTCGTAGTGCCAACAGCATCAACAGTAGCGGCTATGTAGCCATGGCTTATCAAAGCAATGAAGAGTTTATACCTCCAGCACCTGAAGTATATAATGTAGTAACACCCAACGGTGATGACAGGCACGATTTTCTGAAAATTCTTAACATAGAATTTCATCCCAACAACAGCGTACACATTTTTAACCGTTGGGGCGATGAACTTTTCAGGATACAAGGGTATGACAATGAGAACAGAATATTTACCGGTCAGGCCAATTACAATAGAAAAGGAGATCTGCCTGAGGGTAGCTATTATTATGTGATAGAAGATGGCAGAGGCAATAAGTATTCAGGATTCTTTTTGCTGAAGAGATGAGAAAGCTGTTTAACATATTGCTGTTGATACAGGTAATTGCAGTACAAGCTCAGCAAGATCCTCTTATCACTGTATATCAATTCAATCAATTGATGTTTAACCCAGCTTATGCGGGCATGCATACCAATATGTCGGCCTCCCTGCATACCCGCGCACAATGGATAGGCATACAGGGCGCACCGGTAACTAATATCCTTAGCGGTCATACAGCCATGTATAAGAACAAGGTAGGGGCAGGTGCCTGGTTATCGTACGATCAATTTGGTGTGTATCGAAATACAGAGTTCTATTCGGCTTATTCTTATAAAATAAAATTTGATGACTGGCAACTAAGTATGGGCTTGCAGGCAGGCTTTACTTCTTACCGAACAGACTTTAGCAAATTAAACATGGAGTATGATGATGACCCGGTCTTGTTGGGAGTAATCGATCAGGTAGCTAAACCCAATTTTGGAACGGGATTTATATTGAGCAAAGAAAGATTTTTTTTAGGTATATCAGTACCCAAATTGATTAGTAGCAAACTAGATGAAGAGGCTGCGAGTTTACTAAGAGCCAAAAGGCATTTCTATGTAAGTACGGGAGTAGTGTTAGTTCCAAGCAACTTCATTAAACTGAAATTGGCCTCGATGCTTCGGGTAGCAGAAGAACAACCAGCCTCGCTTGATTTCTCCGCTACAATGATCATTGGAGAGACAATCTGGGCTGGTTTGCATACCAGGAACCTGAATGCAGTGGGTCTGCATGCACAACTGGAGATCAGCCAGACGATTAGAGCGGGTTATGCCTTCGAAATCGCTACCAATAACCTGATCCATAACAACCTGGGCAGCCATGAAATTATGTTGTGCATAGACCTGGTTCCACTTTCATTCCACTACGCCAAACGCAGATA
>CAZVFM010000202.1:0-5166 GCA_964626095.1 uncultured Roseivirgaceae bacterium
ATTGATTGTTCCGGATATAACCTTGAAGTTTCCTCCAATACCCGCTGCATCAATTCTTTTCCCAGACCCTTTGATCTGTGGTTTAAACTTGTACAGACTCTGCTAATGCAGGGTTCTTTAAAAAGGACGCCTGGTCCAAGTACCCTCGCATATGCCAATATTTGATTTCCTAAAGCACAAAAGAAATGGTGACAGTCAACTTGATCTTTTCCATCTATTTCTTCAAATATGCATTGTTGGTCAACAACAAAGATCGAATGGCGAAGCCGCAGTATGCCATAAAGTTTTTTGTTTGAGAGTTCATCAAATGTTTTTAAATGCCAACGGGCTGATTCCATGAAAAATATTCTTTATTTGAAGAGTAGTTACATGAGGGTAATAACCGAATATATAAAAATGCATAAAAAACCCCGAACTGTAAATCAATTCGGGGTTGTGCAATGTGACTTACCGTTCTATTTTCTCACAAAAGTAAATACTGATTCAGTTTTGATTTCCATTGGTACGTCCATATCATCGGGCAACATTGCACCAGCCAAGATGGTAAGCATACCTTTAACATGGCTGTTTACATTGTACTCAATAGGCCAGCCGTCATCTAACGACACCCTGCTGCTCAATTGTTGCTCCCCGCTAAGATCGGTTTTTCCTTTCATGCCCATTTGTAAGGGAAAGGTTTTGTCTTTATCGGTGGTTATAATGTTTCCAGAAGCATTGATTGAAGCTTCCTTCCCATTTACTTTGTCAAATGTCCAGGTGTTGGTGGTTAATAAGGGGAAAGTCGAACCCGCGCCAACAGTGCTTTGCCACTGATCATTTGGCTTTACTTTGTTATCAGCATACTGCACAAATCCACCTTCCAAAGTTGCTTTCAGTCCGCTGCCGGTGTATTGCTGTTCCAGGTTTTGCTTCATCATGGCAAGCATGTTGGCGTCAAGGCCGAGCTCATCCAGTCCTGATAAAATATTTTCAGTACCTGTTATATCGCTTACTACTCCTGTACTGGAAAGCGTAAAGGAAAATTTCTTACCTACCATGCTTTTCATGATTTTGTTTTCGGTAATCTCCTGATCGCCTTCGCTGTCCATGCTTACATTTGCCATGGCAGAGCTTACTTTGCTCTTCAGGCTCTTGTACTCAGCCTCAATAATAGCATCCTTTCCTTTAGCTTCTTTAACAACGTAAAGCATAACACCCGATATTTCATTTTTAGTTTCCTGACTCATTCCCATAACGCTCTGGTTAATGGTTTGTGTAGTTTTTTGATTTACCTCAATGGTTGTTCCAGGCTTAAATGAATAAGCTAGTTCAAGGGCCTTTTTCTTTTGTGCCGATACAAGAAGAGGAGTGAGAATTAAAATTAGAAGTAATTTTTTCATCGTTTTGGATTGTGTGAATTTAAGGAACAAATATAATCAAGTCTGAACGATTATATGGTATGCTCAAAATACTTCAGTATTGTTAAATATAAATTAAACAGCATTCTTTGCTGCTATAATAATTAAATTCACCCGGACCTTATTTTCCAGGTAGTACATGTATCTCAATTGCCACACCGTTTTTAGCTTTAAATATGGCACACTGAAAGTAGAGACACTTTTGAAAGAAGCAGTAAGCTGTGGTGTAAAAAAAATGGCCCTTACTGAAATTAATAACACAGCATCTTATATTGAGATGTTGCGCTTGTTCAAAGAGCGAGCGCAACTACAAGACAACGCAGCAAACCCCGAGCTTGTTCTGGGTATTGAGTTCAGGCAAAACAATCATCTATATTATATCGCACTTGCGCAAAACAATGCAGGCTTTGAAGAGATCAACAGATTCCTTTCGTTTCATAATCGGGAGAGTAAAAAATTCCCCAAACGCGCACCTGCTTTTGAAAATGTGTTTGTGATTTATCCTTTTGGAAAAGCGGAAGAAGAAGTTTTACTGGCACATGAATTCATAGGTGTACGTAAGCATCAAATATCGCAACATATACTGAGTGCTGCACGAAAGGCCAGACCAGAAAAATTTGTGGCCTTGCACCCGGTGACATTTCGAGATAAAAACGATTTTAATGTGCATCGCCTGCTGCGGGCAATCGATAATAATATGTTGTTGAGTAAACTTCCTGCGCATTTCCAGGCACAAAATGATGAGACCATGCTTTCTGAGGAGGAGCTTGAAAAGCAATTCGCCCTATGCACTGAACTCATCAGCAACGCAAAGCAATTGCTTGACAAATGTTCAATTGATTTTGAACTGGGTACAGATAAAAACAAACAACATTTTACTGGAGCAGAAAAAAGTGATTGGGATTTGTTGGTAAATAAAGCAAAAGAAGGGTTCAAACAAAAGTACAATGAAGATGATCCTGTTTTGATTGAGCGGTTTGAGCGTGAGCTGAGAATAATCAGGCAAAAGAATTTTTGTGCCTATTATCTGATCGCACATGACCTTATATGTTATGCCAGGAAAAATGACTTTGATTATGTCGGTCGCGGAAGCGGGGCCAACAGTTTGGTGGCTTATTGTTTGGGTATCACCAATGTTGATCCCATAGAACTCAATTTGTATTTTGAGCGCTTTCTTAATCCAGAGAGATCTTCTCCGCCCGATTTTGATCTCGACTTTTCCTGGGATAACCGCGATGAGATTTACCATTATCTCTTTGAAAAATATGGCAATGAACATGTTTGTCTGCTCGGCACCCATGTTACGTATCAAAAGCGTTCGGTGTTGCGAGAGCTCGGCAAAGTGTTTGGCCTACCAAAAAACGAAATCGATTCTATTGTTGATGAACCGGAGAGGAATAAACACAAAGATCACATTACTGAGCTGATCTTTAAATATGCCGATCGTATCAAAGACCTGCCCGCAAACATTTCAATACATGCCGGGGGAGTGCTCATTACTGAAAAACCGATTTATGCTTTTACTGCACTTGAAATGCCACCAAAAGGTTTACCGGTTTCACAATTTGAAATGCACAATGCCGAGGACTTAGGTATTTATAAATTTGATATTTTAAGTCAGCGTGGCTTGGGCCACATTAAAGAAAGTGTAAGACACATCAAGCGAAATCGTGCTGTTGATGTTGATATCTATCGTTTTCACGAATTTAAAAATGATGAAAAAATAAAAGGCCTGCTACGCAGTGGTAAAACCATGGGTTGTTTTTATGTAGAGTCGCCAGCCATGCGCATGTTATTGGGTAAATTACAATGTGACGATTACCTCACATTGGTGGCAGCAAGTTCGATCATTCGTCCAGGTGTAGCTCGCTCAGGCATGATGCGCGCTTATATTGAACGTTTTCATGCTACACAAAAAGGAGAGCAATATGAATCGATACATCCCTTGATGGATGAACTAATGGCAGAGACTTACGGTGTGATGGTGTACCAGGAAGATGTGATTAAAGTGGCGCATCACTTTGGCGGATTGACCTTAACTGAAGCAGATGTACTACGCAGAGGGATGTCGGGCAAGTATCGTTCACGAGAAGAATTTAAAAAAGTAAAGGAAAAATTTTTTGAGAATTGTAAATCTTTGGATTACCCTCAACATGTGACCGAGAGAGTTTGGTTTGAGATAGAAAGTTTTTCGGGTTACTCTTTTGCCAAAGGCCACTCAGCCAGCTATGCTGTTGAGAGTTACCAGAGTCTTTATTTAAAGGCACATTATCCGTTAGAGTTCATGGTAGGGGTCATCAACAACTTTGGCGGATTTTATGCAACTGAATTTTATTTTCACGAAGCGCGTATGCAAGGCGCTACAATTAAAGCACCTTGCATAAACAAGAGCGACTACCTTACCAATATTTATGGAAAAGAAATTTACATTGGCTTCATACATTTGAATAATCTGGAAACTAAAGTAGCAAAGCAAATCTCAGTGGAGCGCGAGCGAAACGGTTCATATAAAAGTCTGCATGATTTTCTCAATCGCAATGAAATTGGATTGGAGCAATTGCGTTTGCTCATACGTATAGGTGCCTTTGCATTTACAGGCAAATCCAAACAAAAGCTTTTATGGGAAGCAATGCTTTATTTTAGTACGGCAAGAAATAAATCTAAAAGCAGTATTGATCTTTTTCAAGAAGAAAATTCAGAAAGCCCTTTACCAAAATTAGAACGCAATGCATTGGATGATGCTTTCGATGAAATGGAATTGCTTGGCTTTCCATTGTGCGATCCATTTTTATTGGCAGATACTGATGAGCGAGGAGACACGAGCGCAGCCGAACTGAAGAGTAAAACAAATAAGCAGGTAAGTTTGCTGGGCTATGTTGTTACCATTAAAAACACCGGAACCATAAAAGGTGAGCTGATGCATTTTGGTACTTTTTATGATTATAGGGGAGAAGTATTTGATACGGTGCATTTTCCGGATGTTGCGAAAAAATACCCATTTAGGGGAAGAGGTTTTTATAAATTAAAAGGAAAGGTGGTAGAAGATTTCGGTATCCCTATAATTGAAGTAAGCCTTATGGATAAAATCTCATTCAAGCATAAAAAAGTATTGCCTGCAAAAAGTTCTCACAAACAATAGAGGTGCAGTTTGCTGCAGTTAAAAGATTTAGTCAAACGTTTTTAGAAAATCATAAAAAGCAAGAAGAGAATTACTAAGAGAATGGCCACCCATTTGGTAAGCGCACTAAATTTGGTAAATTCATATCCACAAATGGGGCAGACCTTGCTCTTGTTATCAATATCCATCGCACATGACGGGCACTCTTTCTTGCTCATAACAAAATCAATAATCACGAAAGTACTAAAATTTAAAGAGGGCGATAAATCCAATAACTGTCTGTGTAATTGAATGGTCGAATTGATTCTGGAATGATAAAAAAGTGACTTGGGACGTGAGTAGAATTTGCAGGCATATTGCACATGCATCTAAATAAATAAGTACCCGGGACGGGAGTTGAACCTGCCTGCGGCAGGCAGGCCCGTACAGTTATTACATACATTGATTATTTCAGGCTTTTAAGAAAATCCTTTCCTTGTCCGGACTTCAAAAATTTCTCACGTTTCCTTGCAGTAGCTCTATCAGGCCATTGTTCTTGATAAATAAGGTTAAAGGGAGCGTAAGGTTTAGTTGTTTTTTCATATCCATTGTTGTGTCGGCTCACTCTATTATTTAAATCAGAAGTTAATCCAACATAGATGTAATTTCTTG
>CAZVFM010000203.1:0-5166 GCA_964626095.1 uncultured Roseivirgaceae bacterium
AAGTGTATCGCAGCAATCAAATAAATTTATGTACTTCCAATATCCGCTCGAACTGATTGGTACTTTCTTCTTCGCCATCTCCGGTGCGCTGGCCATGCAAGACAAAGATCACGATTGGTTTGGCGCTGCCTTCACAGGATTTATCACCGCCATTGGCGGAGGAACAATTCGCGACATCATGCTGGGGAGTTATCCGCTGGTATGGATTGGCGACATTCATTTTTTGTATGCTGTATTAACAGGAGTGGTCTTTGCCATTTTCTTTTTCAGATTTTTCATCAAACTGAGAAGAACTTTTTTATTGTTCGATACCCTGGGCATTTCCTTCTTCACCATCCTGGGTGTGGAGAAAGCCATTGCGCTTGGCGTGCGCCCGGAGATTGCCGCTATCATGGGTATGTTTACTGCGGTAATGGGTGGTGTAATTCGCGATACACTTACCAATGAAATACCTGTTATTTTCCGTAAAGAAATTTACGCCACCGCCTGTTTGTTCGGGGCCATTGTTTACCTGGTCATTGATATACATACCCCGCTGGAGCGCAATTACAATTTGTTGATTTCCATCGCAGTGATCATCTGTATTCGCCTGCTCGCGGTAAAGTTCAAGCTTACTTTGCCGGGATTGAAGAGAAATTAGCTTTAGCTGGTGTAGACGTTTCGCATGTTCCTTTTAGGTTTAGTGCAATAAAAAAAGCGAGGGTATAAGCCTCGCTTTTTTTAATATGATACTTTTTAATTATAGCTTAATTGATTTGGAAGGTAATCGGAATACTGTACTTCACATCTACGGGTTTTCCGTTTTGAAGTCCTGGTGACCATGGCGGCATCATTTTAACCACCCTTATCGCCTCATCAGTAAAAGCTTGATTTACTTTCTCGTAAGTATAACTGGTTACTTCAGTGTTACGAATTGAACCATCGGCCGAAACAATAAAATCGACAAATACTGTGCCCTCCAGTTCAGCCTTTTTAGCGTCCTCCGGATATCTTAAATTATCCTTCAAAAACTTAATCATGGCTTCGTTTCCACCAACATAAGCAGGAGCGGTTTCAACTTTATAGAAAACCAATTTACCATCCGATAAGGTGTAATATGGACCTATTTTCATCAATTCTTCTAAAGCAATCATTCTCTTCTGTTCTAATTCAAGTCTATCCTGCTCAAGTTTTGCCTGTCTCTCGGCAGCCATGAGTGATTTCTGTGTTGCATCCACTGATACGGCATCAGTAGATTGTTCATTTTTTTCTGCTTTTTGGTCGCAGGCTTGCATAGTTACAAGAGCAAGACTTACTAGTAAAATACTTAATTTAGTTTTCATGTTATTTTTATTTATATTTTAATGTTGAGAGAGTACGAAACTAAAGTTGTCCTTTTTCAGCTGCTTTTTTCATTTTCTTATTTGCATAAATAGCTACTTCTACACGCCTGTTCATTTCGTCTGAATCTGAAATTAGTTGAAGTTCTCCGTAACCTTTTGTCGTGATCCTGCTACTTTTTACACCTTGGCCTAGCAAATAATTCGCTACAGATTCACTGCGTTGCTTAGACAAAGTCATATTGTATTCTTCTGCACCTTTCGAATCGGTGTGGCCTTCAATAAGGATATCGGTATCTTCATACTTGTTTAAGGTTTTGGCAAGGTTGGAAAGATTAGTTGTGGTATTGGCCGATAACTCAGATGAATCAAAGCCAAACAACAGCCCGGAGTTAAACGTAATTTTGATTCCCTCACCAACCCTTTCTATGGTTGCTCCGTCAAGATCTGCTTTTAATTCGGCTGCTTGTTTATCCATGTGGCGTCCGATTATAGCGCCTGTTGCACCGCCCACAGTAGCGCCAATGATGGCGCCCGCAGCAGTATTGTTACCATAGTGACCAATTACTCCGCCTACTACAGCACCTGATCCGGCACCAATGGCAGCGCCTTTATTCATTCTAGATGTTTTGCATCCCTGCATTATCTGTACGGATGTGATGAACAACACCACGATTCCGATCTTGTATAAAATGTTTACTTTGTTCATGTTATTAATTATCTTTTTAAATTAAATAGGGTCTCGTTTATAACTGATTCTTAAATGCAGGTTGTTATGCATTTAATGAATCAATTTATCTTTTGGATTCTTTTGGAAATCTAAGTCCAAAGATGCTTATCTAAAGTTTTAAATAGTTATACAATAGAGCAATTGGATTACATAAATCACAGGTGCTTACATTATATTTTTCGAAATGTAGTACCTACCGCGAGTGCAATAAATCCGATTAGTAATAAGGCATAATTGTATTCGCTCAATATTTGAACTTGTACGAAATGGCCAATGATGCCTAGTATGCCCGCTGCCAGGCCGATAATCCATACAATTTTAGTGGGTGCTGATGGTGACATATAATTTTGTTTAGGTTTATAATTTCAATTTTCTTATCAATTCATGAGACGATCGCTCAACATCAATTGATCAATAGACAAATACAAAGGCTGTAAAACAATTCGAAATTTTCATCACTCTTATCGGCTTGTGAGCCTGATTTGATTTGCCTGTAAAACAAAATTAAGCGAGACTGGCGAGGCAAATGTTATACAAGTAAATTTATCGTTTACATAAACCCCATATTTTGGGTTGAAACATTTTTAGGGAAAAAGCTGCATAACTGAAAAATTGAAATGACAATTGTACATCAATCAAGGATAAGTATCAGTAACTAGCTGAATGGAGTAAACCTGTGAATTATGTAAGCCCCTTTCAGCCTTGTGTAATGTAATACAAGTAAATGCTATCCAACTTTGTGAAACTACCTTTCATTGAGGTAGTAGTTAATTATCACAAACCAAAACACAACAATTATGAAATTTTATGTAGGATTGGCAACGTCCATATTTTTATTAGTGGGAACTGCCAGCGCACAACATGCCAACTTTGGTGTAAAAGGTGGACTTAATTTATACAACATTAAGAATGACAATAATGCAGAGTACGACACAAAAACCGGTTTACATATTGGTATGTTATTTCACATTCATCTTTCCAGTCAATTTGCATTTCAACCTGAATTACTTTACTCAGTGCAGGGAGCCAAATACAATATAGGTAATGGGGATATCAATTTAAATCTTGGCTATGTAAACCTGCCCCTTATGTTTCAATATATGTTCGACAATGGTTTCAGGTTAGAGCTTGGCCCCCAAGTAGGTTTTTTAACCAAAGCAAATTTAGAGATGAATGGAAGTAATGTGGATGTAAAAGATGATTTGGAAACGGTTGACCTTGCTGTTGGTGCAGGCTTGAGTTATATTAACCCACAAAGCGGACTGGGCGTTTATGCGCGATACAATCACGGACTGAGTAATATTAATGCGAATGGTTCTGATAATTCTTACAATCGTGGTCTTCAATTCGGTGTGATGTACTTATTTACACACAAATAACAGGAAGCAGTTTTATCAATTAAGGTCAACCATCAGGTTGACTTTTTTTTGTGTTGTTGGATATATTCTTTGAAAGAGAGAGATAGATTTATGAAGCTTATAGTTATAATCTTGAAAGCTTTATGAATTTCCTTCATTGTATTCAAGAGTACAGTTATATTTCCTAGTCAGGGTTTCTGTATTGTAATTTGGCACACGCAGGATGCGTGCGCCAGCGGGGGTTTGAAGAGAAGCTAGTGTATTATTTAAGTTGAGATTAAAACCAGTTATCAGGACAAGCGTTCTAAAACACCTTTGCGTTTTATGATGTTTTTATAATCCCACTGAATTTTAATAGACTTTTTAAGCCAGCGTTTTAAATTTTTGGTATTGATTTCCTTTGCATCATTATAAAACACCGAAGCGTCTTTGAACTTTTCTCCTCTTACATTCAATCCTTCTTCCTCAAAATCTGCTCCGCTCCAAAACATCAGGCGCATGCCTTTCTTTTGCTTGCTGTAGCCCACAATGGGGTTGCCCTCCAGAAACCAAACCGGATGCCGATGCCAGATTTTATTTTCTGCATCTTGTAAAATTTCAGTAATCTCTTTAGCCAGTAAATTACAAATAGCTTTATCGCTGGCAGTTTGGGCTTTGTTGTAGGCAAGGATATCTTTAAGAATAGCAGCTTTTGTCATGGTAAGGGCTTTGGAAGCGAAATTAATGATTAGAATTTTATTTTTTTAACTTTATCGATAACCGGCTTTCTTATCTAAAACTTCTGAAATCCCTGTCAGACCGCTCAGGAGCTTTGGCGAAGTAGCGGTCAAGCGGGTTTATAAAATCATTCAACTCCGTATTTGCTGAGCATATTTATCAGCTCCTTACGGTTTAATCTCATGGCAAGCTTGAGTGGAGAATCACCGCTGAAGGCTTCTTTAAGATTTGGATTGGCTCCGTTCTCCAGCAAGAGTACAAGCATATCTTTGTGTCCGCAGCGGATGCACTCCATCAGGGCTGATGTCATAAATTCTGGATGCTGATAATTAATGTCTATGCCCATGCGAATATAATATTGCACGAGCTCCAGGTCATTCTTTTGCACGCCCGCAATCATGTCTTTCCAATCTCCGTGTGCCATGATTTATATCAGCTCTTTATAAAACGCATTTACTTAGTTTGGTGTAGCACCACTTCTTTTGAATTCACCCCTGGTAATTATCAGCCAGATGGCGAAGCTTACTTCCCACAATCCACCCGGTATAAGCATGATCATGCTGATGGAATACCCAAGGGCATCCATAAAAAATCCGATGGCAAGCAATGCGTATCCAACAATTCCCCACAGTGCAATCCAATTTGGTGTAAGCTTCTTTTTATAAAATACAACACACATAGGCGTGCTGCCCACACCAAGCAATAGCATCGCCAATATGTATACGGTTGACTGCGCAGGAGCATGTAAAGAAAATAAGCTGAGCAATCCTGATCCGAGCAGCACTGCTTCCAAAAGACGTGTAAGGAGGTATAGATTGCCTATGTAAACATTGTGATGGATTAAGCTACGCCTGAGCAGAATCCCTATGAAAATTACAATGATGGAATTGCCAGCGATAAGTGTTGCACCAATAAATCTGTAGGGCTTTTCTGTAGATTCAAAAAATGACATGCCAAAGCCGTAAGTAATAAATGCTAAGAGGAAGAGCATGCCAATGGTTCTGGCATTTTTGATGGTAGAATGATTCATATTATTTTTTTA
>CAZVFM010000204.1:0-2418 GCA_964626095.1 uncultured Roseivirgaceae bacterium
TCTGGACAAAATTTCTTCCGCAATATCAATTGATGAGGCAATTAATTGATACAGGTGAATTGGGAGATATCAAAATGATACAAGCTGATTTCGGTTTCAAGGCGGCTACTCCCCTTCCTCAGCGTTTGTATGATCCCGCACTGGGTGGTGGCTCCTTATTGGACATCGGCATTTATCCTGTCTTTCTTGCTATCTCAATTTTAGGCAGACCCATTGATGTGCAGGCAAAGATGCAAGCCTATCCCAGTGGTGTAGATGAGCAATGTGTTATTAGCTTAACTTTTGAAAATGGGGCAATGGCTTCCCTCTATTCCACTTTTGCGGCTGATACTCCGGTAGTCGCTGTCATTTCCGGGACAAAAGCCCGGCTGCATATGACGAATCGCTTTCACAATGTGACATCAAACATGGAATTGCAAAAGAAAGATGAAGCACCCATACCAATCAGCTTTCATAAAGAAGATGGCTTTGGTTATCAGTATGAAGCAAGACATGTATGCGAATGTTTGCGCAAAGGCTTAAGGGAAAGTCCGGTGATGAAACACAGCGATACCTTATTGCTGATGGAGACCTTGGATCGAATTCGAAAATCCTGTGGAATTCATTACTCAGTTGATTAGTCTTATCGAATGTCTTTTAAAATAGTTTGTTTGCTACAGTTCCTCTTCCTTATTCTTGTTTTGCAATGCCAATAAGGTCTGCTTTTTATACTTGCGACTAATTGGCAGTTCTACTCCATTTATAATTACCACTTCCCTATTAAAAGAAATGATCTTGTTTAAATTGATTATAAACGAGCGGTGTATCCTTAAAAAGAAAGCCGGCAGACTGTCTTCTATTTTGCCTATTTTTTCTTTCGTTACGATCTGCTGGTGAGTCAAATGGATTTTCAGGTAGTCGGCCAGACTTTCAATGTATTGAATTTCTTCATAGGTAATCTTAACCTGTTTCCTGTCTGCCCGAACAATAAGTGCTCCCAGCTCCCGTTTCTGACGTTCGTTTTCGAATTTTTCAATCGCAGATTGCTTACTAAATGAAAGCCCCACCAGGTTTATAAAAGAATATAAAAGCACAATGGCATACAAAATAAATGAGAGTACAAAAACATCTGCTGTTACAGGGCTCAGTTTTTCATAGTTATAATTGGCTAATAAAATATAAGATACAATGATGACTACCGACTCAAGATAAAAGGAAGCTATCAGCATATATATCAGGTACAAGCCAAATAAGAAGTACTTTTTAGTGATCAGATATTTTGGCACCAGATAATCGTTGAAAAAATAGCAGCTTATTATTACTACAGGCAATAACATCGAAACAAAATAAAAGGACTCCACAAACGACCAGGTTGATCCTGCAAAAACGAGCGTAAGTACAACATGTACCAAAACCCAGAATATGAAATGAAATGCTGTTTTCATTGATGAATAGGGCTCAATATCAATAATTATATACCAAAGCCAGTAATTTATCGATGATTAACCGGTTTACAGGTGCTTTTGACATTGATTTCAGCCGTGTTTGTACCCTACTTTTGACATACAAAATATTTAATCTTATTCACTAAATTTAATCATTATGAAATCTTTATTTATTGAAGGTGGTCCTCTGTTTATGGCGGTACTTACCTTTCTCTTTTTTGGATGTATAGTACTTATTATTATTTCAATTAAAAGTGAAAAGTATCAGGGCCTATTAAAGCATCTTGGCATATTTGCGTTAATCTTTGGGTTATTTACTCAATTGCTCAGCCTCATTCAGATTATGTCTGCACTTGAACAGATAGGTGAAGTCAGCACAGCTATGTTGGCAGGGGGATTGAGGGTATCATTGATAGCTCCGATTTATGGACTTATTATCTTTTTATTAGCTAATCTGGCTATCATCCTTCTTAAACTTAAAGCACAGGTAAAATTATAGTGGATTATATTCACTAATCCACTTTATCCAAAAGCTTTCTCAATTATCCAATTATGCAGGGCTTCATTTATTCACCTCACACAACCAAAACTTCTGCCTACGCAAAATTTCTGCTACCCCTCTCCTATAGGAGAGGGCTGATACTAAGTCCTGCGTACAGCAGCAATGAAAATGAGGTGTAGTCTTTTGAGGGATGCATTGCTTAATTAACATCATCTAAAGGCTTACTCACTTTATCTAATTTCCTTGCTTTCTTAAGTTTAGAAGGTGCTAATCCTGTGATCTTTTAAACTGTGCCGATAAATGCGCTACACTGCTGTATCCAGTGATGAAATACAGCGATATCTTAATGCTGATGGAGACTCTGGATCGCATTCGTAAGGCCTGCGGTATTGCTTATGCAGTAGATTGAACCCGGATGATTTCGAATCTAGCGAAACACATAGGGCTCATCTACCGATATACTTATTTTGAAGGTATCTGCCTGGTACAAAA
>CAZVFM010000204.1:2518-5068 GCA_964626095.1 uncultured Roseivirgaceae bacterium
ACATAGGGCTCATCTACCGATATACTTATTTTGAAGGTATCTGCCTGGTACAAAAATTCTGCATTTAAGGTAAGTACCATGAACTTGCATTGCGATGTTTTTTCAATCGCATAAGAAGCTTCCGCTTTTAACAATTCACCCGCCTGCTCACCTATAAAAATCCAACCATTCGGTCCTAGTATATTTAATTCTCTTATGCTTGAACTTGGGCGTGCAAGCAAGTCAAGCGGACTTCTGGAAATCAGTAATTGCTCCCATTCATGCTCTTTCAACTTTGACATTTCCTGGTTGCTGATAAACAATTCCCAATCTTCACCCCAATTAATGCCAATACTATCATTGGTGATGTTCAAACCGAAAGCGCCATCCATGCTAATGGAATAAATAAAGTCAAGGTTGAAACCTGTGTTGGGTTCAATGCTGGTGTTTGGCGATTGGGCTATGTCATTAACTGTCCAATGCCTGAGACCCGATAGCGTATAGCAGACAGGGTTTACTTCTTCGCTTTCCTTACAAGCCATAATGAAGAGCAAACTACAAAGTAGCAGTACACTTAGGCATAAGTTAAGGAGTTGTCTCATCTGAAATACGAGCAATTGAACAAAGTTATATAGTTTCTTTTTTTGATTCAATCCAGGTATTGACTTTTCTTTCCAGTATTTCCAAAGGCATGGCGCCACCATCTAATATGGTATTATGAAATTCCCTGATGTCAAACTGATCTCCCAATGATGATTCTGCTTTTGCACGAAGCTCCTGAATTTTCAACATGCCAATTTTATAGGCTGTAGCTTGTCCTGGCATTACCATATAGCGCTGTACTTCTGCTTTGATGGCACCTTGTGATATGGATGAGTTCTCTGTAAAATATTTGATAGCATCCGCTTCCGTCCAGCCCTTTGAATGTAATCCTGTATCTACCACCAATCGAATAGCTCTCCAGATTTCATTTACCAATCTCCCGAAATCATAATAAGGATTTTGATAGCCGCCCATTTCCTTGGCCAGTATTTCAGAATACAAAGCCCAGCCTTCTACATAGGCAGTGTAACCACCATGTCTTCTGAATTGCGGAACATTTTCCAATTCCTGTGCAATAGAAACCTGCATGTGATGTCCGGGGTTACCTTCATGATACGCCACACCTTCCATGGTAGATTTTGGCATGGCATTCATATCAGACAAATGTGCATAATATATTCCTGGTCTTGAACCATCGGGTGTACCACGATTATAATGCTGTGGTGCGCCATCCTGTTCACGGAAAGCTTCTACCCTTCTCACCACCAAATCTGCTTTTGGAAGAATACCAAAGTAGTCAGGAAGTTTTTTGGTAAGTTCATCGAGATACATTTTTGATTCATCCAGGTAAGCTTGTCTGCCTTCATCGGTATTCGGAAAGAAAAACTGCTTGTCTGTATTCACGAATTTGAAAAACTCCTGAAGACTACCTTTAAATCCTACCTGATCTTTAATGGCTAACATCTCTTCTTGAATTCTTGCTACCTCATTCAAACCGATATTGTGTATTTCATCTGCGCTAAGATTAGTGGTGGTTGATACGCGCAAGAGAAAATTATAAAATGCATCACCATTTGGATGCCTACTAATGCCTGTTGGTTTTTCTTCAGCATTGGGCATTTCAGTTTCCAGCCAGGCAAGCAATTTATCGTAGGCCGGCTTGTAATTTTCGATCAGCGCTTTTTCTGCCCCTGTTCTTAATAGATTTTCAATATCAGGATCTATATCATTCTTTTCTTTGAGCGATTCAATTTTATTGTTGACATCATCCCAGAGCGGAGAATTTTTGTCCGTATCGGTAAATGGTTTACCTTCAACTACTGCCCTGCTTTGTTTGATCAGAACTTCAAAGGCAAATTTTGGAGGCAGTATACCTGCCGCACTTTGCTTTTGTGCTCTTGAAACTACCTGCTCTATTGCCCTGCCTGATTCTTTGATTCTGGAAATGTAGGCAGTCATGTCATCCAGGCTATCTACTTTATGAAAATTGATTAAGAATTGTGGTAAGGTGGTGTGCATGCCACGCATCTGACTAAATACATAAGCTAAATTTCTAAATTCAACTCTTTCTTTGGCCATCTTATATTGATACATCCATAAATCATAAGAGATTTTATCATCTGCATTTAAGTCATCATAATTGAATTTCGATTGCAGTTCATTTACCGTCTCTTCATACCATGCTAATTCAAAATCTTCTGCCGCTTCACTCATGTCGTTGATCTTATCGTAGTTATCCTTTCTACCAAGCGTAGTAAGTTGCATGGGATTTCTCTGAAGCTGTTCTTCATACTTTGCATCAAACCATACATTTAATTGTTCACTTACATTTTCTTCAGTTTTATCGCTGTCTCCACAGGATGCAAATAAAAAAGCAAGTGATGTGATCAAACTATAAAGTAATAGGCGCATATGATGTTAGGTTTTATTTGGAATTATCTTAATAAAAGAACTTATCTCAAAAATAAAAAGTCCGTCATTGCTGTAAATGCTACTTAATTCGGTAACGAGTTTTTAAAATTTATTGGG
>CAZVFM010000205.1:0-5066 GCA_964626095.1 uncultured Roseivirgaceae bacterium
GCAGTTATTGATGATCTCAAAAAAACGGACTGCTTTTGTAGTAATCCTCACCCAACTACAGACGAGCGCTCAGCTCGTCAATTTTGGCTTTCGCATCAGCATTACCAAGTGAATACGACTTCTTGTACAGCTCCAGTGCCTGCATTAAGGTCTCCTTCTTTTTCTTTGGTGCAAGTTTAGTGCGATTAGCAGCTTCTTCAACAGCTTGTGCTCTTGCAAAGTAAGCATCGGCCTCACTCATTTTTGATTGTAGTAACAACTCCTGTATTCTTGCCTCAATAAGTGCTAATTCCTGATTCTTAGCCATAATTTCAGCTTCCTTATCCACCAACTCGGCTTCTTGCAAAGTAACCAGGCTCACCAGGTTTTGATTGGTATTTCTAAACTGCTCTACCCTATCGTTTAATTCAGCAATTTCTTTATTTCTGACCTCCAGATCAGCCCTTAACTTTTTTATTGTATTTGAATATGCCGCTGAAGCACCTTGCGACTTTCTCAAAGACTGCTCCATTTCAGTAAGCCTTTGCTCAGAATGCTTAACGTATTGATTCAGTTCTTGCATGCGCTTATTATAATCATCATAACTGGTGCCCTCAACCATATTGATGCGCAATATGTTACGACTGGCATCAATGGAATCCATCATATTACCCACTTCCATTAAGACTTGTGCCACTTGTTGATTAATTACCATCTCTCTCCTGAGTGAGTCTAATTCTGACTGCATGACAACTTTCTCTTTTGAGTCGCAGGCGGCCATAAGTAATGTTATAATCGAGAGGTAGATTAAATGCTTGTTCATAAAATTCAATTTATACTTGCCCTAAAATTCGTCAATAAAACAACATATTAGATGAAACAAATAAAATATTTTTCGAGTATAAAAGTGAGCGACTTCCTTTAGATTTTCTGATATTTCGACAAAACGACTATGGCCAAGTTAATTACAACACATACACGTATTGCAGATCTGGGCAAACCTCGTGTTATCATCATTGGAGGAGGATTTGCAGGTATAGAACTGGCCAGACACCTTAAAGATCAAAAAGTACAGGTGGTGCTCTTCGATAAGTACAACCACCACACATTTCAACCATTATTATACCAGGTCGCTACTTCTGGCCTTGAAACCAGTTCCATTATATTTCCTTTTAGGAAGCGTTTCGCAAGCTATGATGATTTCTTCTTCCGATTGGGAGAAGTCAACCACATTAATCCTAAAGAAAACTATATTGAAACTTCTATCGGGGGTGTACGGTACGATTACCTGGTAATTGCTACTGGAGCCAAGACCAATTTTTATGGATTAACAGAGGTAGAAAAAAATGCGCTTCCGCTCAAAACCATTGAGGATGCCATTAATCTGAGAAACAAAATTATCAAGAGTTTCGAATACGCGTTACTCACCGATGACAATGAATTAATGAACAGCTTAATGGATTACGTAATTGTTGGAGGTGGGCCTACAGGAGTAGAAATGGCAGGAGCCTTGGCGGAACTTAAGCACAACGTTTTTCCTAAAGACTACAAAGAGTTGCAAATGAGCCAAATGGATATTCACCTTGTGGAGGCCACCGGCCGCTTACTCAACGGTATGTCAGAGGAGTCATCAAAAAAATCATTGCAATTCCTTGAGGGCATGGGGGTGAAAGTTCACCTTAATACAGCAGTAAAATCTTATGATGGCTACGAGGTTGCTTTAAATAATGGCGTGAAATTGATTTCCCGCACACTGGTCTGGGCAGCAGGTGTAAAGGGAAATCCAATTGAAGGTTTAGGTGCTGAAGCAATCGGTAAAGCCAACCGACTGAAAGTTGATGCATACAATAGAGTAAAGGGTCATGAAAATATTTTTGCCATTGGAGACGTAGCCGTAATGGAGGGTGATAAAAAATATCCGCAGGGCCATCCTATGGTTGCGCCACCTGCAATGCAACAAGGAAGATTACTGGCAAAAAATATTGAACGACTTATTCACAATAAACAAATGAAGTCTTTTGGCTATGTCGACAAAGGTTCAATGGCAACCATCGGCAGAAACAAGGCCGTTGTCGACATCAAAGGATTTAAAACACAAGGATTTATTGCCTGGTTTATATGGATGTTTGTTCACCTCATTTCGATTATTGGATTCAAGAATAAATTTTTTATCTTCTTTAGCTGGATGTGGAGTTACTTTTCATATGATAAAAGTAACCGCCTGATTATCGGCAAAATGGAAGATGACTTTCAACCTAATCCACTAAAAGAAAACTAATACTTAGCTAAGTTACTTACCCAGATAATTTACATTTCCATATATGCAATTATTGCATCCATAATACTATTGGGTATCTCTACTCCGCTAAAAAAAATACCTACACAAAATACTTTTTGCTTAAAACCTGATTTACCTAAAGCAAAAGGCAAAGCACTTACTGATAACAAGGCAAAAACACAAGCAAATGCTAGACCTGCAACAGTGAGCATAGTTCGGTTGTCGGAAGATATCACAACACAAAACAGTGCCATACTCAGCATGAATGCAAACCAAAAAGATTGAAACACACCATATTTACGCACAAGAGTGCTTGCAGGAATGGTAACCATGGCAGATACAACCAAAAGACCAGAAACCAGTTGCGTGCCGCTGAGATCGTAACCTAAAAAACCATTGAGTTTACTGCTGAATATATCGGGGAAAAGATTTAGTAAAAAGCTTGTGGAAAGTCCCAAGGCAAGTCCAATAAATAAAATAGAAAAATACTGACTTTCGTTTTGTTCAACTTTCTTTGTAGCCTCCTTTTCTCCACTCAGTTTAAATAAATTGATACTACTGCTTTTCAACACATAACCGGAAACAAAAACAGCTAAACCTCCAGCTATAAAAGTAAGAGGAGCACCTAAGTAATCGATGATATCCTCAATCACAGGCTCCAACGAATAAATCAGGTTACCAATTATGGTTAATACTGCTACGGCAAAAGGTAATCGATCTGTCGGAGCAAATAACTCAACTGTCGATAATGCAGGACTTGTAAAGGTGCTCATGGCAAATAGCCATAATATGATCAATAGGGGAAGGATCCATTTAAATGATTCTCCCGGGTGAGTAAATAAGGTAAAAGCCACTGCCATGAATATCATCGCGGCAAAGCTAATGCCCGCGGTAATAATAGGTAATCTGTGCCCGTTTTTCTCCCTAAAGCGATCACCCAACATTCCTGCTAAAGGTGGGGTAACTGCAAGTATAATGCCCTGGGCAACAATTAAAAGAAAAGAAAGGTCGGTATACCCAAACTCATCCAGCAATCGGGGTTGATATTTATAATAAGCTATCCATCCGATCAATATTGAAGCATACAAAGCCCCTAGTGCCCATAACTGCTTCATCTGGATTTTCTGGCTCTTACTTTCCTCAAATGCGATGCTATTTTCCATTTATTGTCATTTTATTTCAACCTCATTTACGAACTATGTCTTTCATTAGAGTTTTCTAACAAAGGTAAATAGACAAGGTTAAGGCATTTTACTTATTTTCGCGCTTTTAAATGACTAAAAGAGAACTGAAATACCCATAAATGGAGCTAAGCACCAAATACAATCCCAAGGAAGTAGAAGCAAAATGGTATCAATATTGGTTTGATAAGGGATTCTTCCGTGCCTCAGTAAACCCGAACAAAGAAGCATATACCATAGTTATCCCCCCTCCTAATGTAACCGGGGTTTTGCACATGGGCCATATGCTCAACAATACCATCCAAGATGTGCTTATTCGTAAGGCCCGCATGCAAGATAAGGAAGTCTGTTGGGTACCAGGCACCGATCACGCCTCCATAGCCACTGAAGCCAAGGTGGTGGCAATGCTTCGCGAAAAGGGAATCAAAAAATCTGATCTCAGTAGAGAAGATTTTTTAAAATATGCATGGGAGTGGAAAGAAAAATATGGCGGTATCATTTTACAACAATTAAAAAAACTCGGTGCTTCCTGTGATTGGGATCGCACCAGTTTCACCATGGATCAGCACTATTACCAAGCCGTTATCAGGGTATTTGTTGATCTCTATAATAAAGGGTACATCTATCGTGGACTGCGCATGATCAATTGGGATTGTGAAGCCAAAACTACAATTTCAAATGAAGAAGTGCTTTACAAAGAAGGTGGAGAGAAGAGTATCCTTTACTCTGTTAAATATCAAATTGAAGGCACAGGAGAATGGGTGGTAATTTCAACACAACGCCCAGAAACCATTATGGGAGATACAGCCGTTGCGGTAAACCCGAATGATGAAAGGTTTAAATCACTCATTGGTAAAAATGCTTTGGTTCCCTTTATCAACAGGGCAATACCTATTATAGCTGATGATTATGTTGACAAAGATTTTGGTACAGGCTGTTTGAAAGTTACGCCCGCGCATGACCCGAATGACTATGAAATTGGTATACGTCACAACCTTCAGGTAATTGATACCATTAATGATGACGGAACACTTAACGAAAAATGCGAATTACCCAAGTTTGTTGGTAAAGACAGATTTATTGTAAGAAAGGAAATTGTAAAAGACCTAAAGGCGGCTGGCATACTTGTAAGTGAAGAAGAGTTTGTAACCAGAATAGGAAGATCTGAACGAACCAATACGGTAGTTGAGCCTAAGCTTTCTCTCCAGTGGTTCATAAGAATGAAAGATATCTCCGGCAAAGCACTAAAAGCAGTGGAAAGTGGTGAAATAAATTTGCATCCAGGAAAATTCATAAATACCTATAAGCACTGGATGGAAAATGTGCGTGATTGGTGCATTTCCAGACAATTATGGTGGGGGCACCGCATACCCGCATACTATTATGGCGATGGCATAGAAGACTTTGTAGTGGCAGAAAGTATTGATGAAGCCTTGATTTTAGCTAAACAAAAAAGTGGAAATGAAATCGCCATTCATGACCTGAGACAAGATCAAGATGTACTTGATACCTGGGCATCGGCATGGTTGTGGCCAATTGAAGTATTCAATGGATTTGATGATGCCCATTTTGACAAGCAAAAAGGAAAAATTATAAGCGGCACAAATAAAGAGCTTGACTACTTCTAT
>CAZVFM010000206.1:0-5062 GCA_964626095.1 uncultured Roseivirgaceae bacterium
GATTTATCCTTCTTACCCTTTTTGAAAATTACTATGCCGTTGGAAAGGGCAAATAATGTATGGTCTTTACCAATGCCCACATTTTTGCCGGGATGATGTTGCGTGCCTCGCTGACGAACTATAATATTCCCAGCGATAACATCCTGACCACCAAATACTTTTACGCCCAATCGTTTGCTTTCCGATTCGCGGCCGTTCTTTACTTTACCTTCACCTTTCTTATGTGCCATAACTAAATAAATTCAAGATTTAAAATTCAAAGTTTCGCCTCCACCGGCCTCTTGAGTTAACCTATATTCTCGATTAAAACCTTTGTGTACTGCTGGCGGTGGCCATTCTTTACCACGTAGCCTTTTCTGCGCTTCTTTTTAAATACTATTACCTTATCGCCTTTTACGTGCTCCAGGATTTTCCCCGAAACCTTAGCTCCTTTTACTACCGGAGCACCCACATCTACTTTACTCCCCTTGTCAATAAGAAGTACTTTATCGAATTCTACTTGAGCCCCAGATTCGCCCTCCATCTTAGGTGCGTACAAAAACTGGTCTTTTGAGACTTTAAACTGTTTTCCGGCAATGTCAACTATCGCGTACATAATATTTTTGAAAATAGGACCGCAAAGATAGCCCATCGTTGCCTATTTTCAAATATGACCTTCAAATAAATGCCCCATGTAAGGTTCATGTAATTTTTTTTATTTTTTTTTCATGTTTTTTAGGCCCCTTAAATTGCGTTTTATGCTCTGAATAATGAGCTATGATACAAACACTTAAAGCCCAACAGGTGAGTGAAAAAACCAAGTAGTTAAGTATTTTTTGTGGGTTTTTGATCTTTTGTTTTTCGCTCCTGATTTAAAATATTTGTGAACGACTGCCTGCCGGGTACAGTCGTAATCCGGCCCGAAACAAGGAGGTAAATTTTGGGTAGAATTTTCAGGATTTGATGGCCAATCGTTTATCAAACCCTAATAAAAAAGACGTTTTACACTATAAAAACTTTAATCTATGAGCGCAGCTATACAGCAAACAGACGAACCGATTTTAATGGAGAACAAAGACCGCTTCGTTCTTTTTCCAATTGCCCAGCACGATATCTGGAAATTTTATAAACAAGCTGAAGCCAGCTTCTGGACTGCCGAAGAAATAGACCTAAGCCATGACTTAAAAGACTGGGAAAATCTTAATGATGGAGAGCGCCACTTTATTACCCATGTATTGGCCTTTTTTGCTGCCAGCGATGGGATCGTAAATGAAAACCTTGCTGAGCACTTCCTTTCTGAGGTGCAGTATACTGAAGCCAAATTTTTTTACGGTTTCCAGGTAGCCATTGAAAATATTCATTCTGAGACCTACTCCTTGCTTATCGATACCTATGTAAAAGACCCCCAGGAAAAAGACAAACTCTTTCATGCCGTTGAAACCATGGACTGTGTGAAGAAAAAAGCTGACTGGGCTTTACGCTGGATTGATAAGGGCACATTTCAGGAAAGGCTGATTGCATTTGCTGCCGTTGAGGGCATTTTCTTCTCGGGTTCATTCTGCTCTATCTTCTGGCTGAAAAAGCGTGGTTTAATGCCAGGTTTAAGTTTTTCAAACGAATTGATTTCAAGAGACGAAGGGCTCCATTGCGATTTTGCCTGCCTGCTTTATTCAGCGCATGTTAAACATAAACTGCCCGAAGAAACTGTAGTCGGCATCATTAAAGATGCTGTTGAAATAGAAAAAGAGTTTGTGACCGATGCCCTGCCGGTGGGCCTCATTGGTATGAACGCTACCCTAATGTGTCAGTACATTGAGTTTGTGGCCGATCGACTGCTGCATGAATTGGTAGGCAAAAAGATATACAACTCTACCAACCCATTCGATTTTATGGACATGATCTCGCTGAGAGGCAAGACCAATTTCTTCGAAAGAAGGGTGGGAGAATACCAGAAAGCCGGGGTACTGAATAATTCTGAAAAAGAATCGAGTCAGAAGTTCTCACTCAATGAAGATTTTTAATATCTTCAAGCATCTTTTATCATTTTTTAAACTTATTTAACAACCCTACAACATGTTAGTTATTAAAAGAGACGGACGCAGAGAATCCGTTAAATTCGACAAGATTACTGCACGAATTGAGAAACTCTGCTACGGGCTGGATACGAGATATGTTAGCCCAGTAGAAATTGCTAAAAAGGTTATCAACGGTTTGTACGATGGGGTTAGCACGATTGAATTAGATAACCTTGCTGCTGAAACTGCCGCATCGTTGGCCACCAAGCACCCGGATTATTCCAAGCTTGCCGCCAGGATAGCCATCTCCAGTTTACACAAAGTAACCAGTAAGTCGTTTTCAAACACCATGAAAAGGCTCTACACCTATGTAGATCCTAAAACAGGAGAAAATGCTCCGCTGATTTCTAAAGAAACCTGGAAGACCATTAAAGCACATGCGGCTGAGTTGGATGAAGCCATTCTTTATGATCGTGATTTTGGTTACGATTATTTCGGCTTTAAAACCCTGGAGCGCTCCTACCTGATGAAAATCAATGGTCAGGTAATTGAACGCCCTCAGCACATGCTGATGCGGGTTGCTGTCGGTATCCATGGCGAGGATATTCCTGCCGCTATTGAAACTTACGACCTGCTTTCAGAAAAGTGGTTTACACACGCAACACCTACATTATTTAACGCAGGTACACCAAAACCTCAGCTCTCGTCTTGCTTCTTGTTAACCATGAAGGACGACAGCATTGATGGCATTTATGATACACTCAAGCAATGTGCTAAAATTTCTCAATCTGCCGGAGGCATTGGCCTGAGCATTCACAACGTACGCGCAAAAGGATCATACATCAAAGGAACAGGCGGAACCTCCAATGGCATCGTGCCGATGTTGAGAAATTTTGATATGACTGCCCGCTATGTTGATCAAGGCGGAGGCAAGCGCAAAGGAAGTTTTGCTATTTACCTTGAACCCTGGCATGCAGATGTTTTCGATTTCCTTGACCTGAGAAAAAACCACGGCAAAGAAGAGATGCGCGCACGCGATTTATTCTATGCCATGTGGATTCCTGATCTTTTCATGCAGCGTGTTGAAAATAACGAGATGTGGTCATTGTTTTGCCCGAACGAGTGCCCAGGATTAGGAGACTCGTGGGGAGAAGAGTTTGAACGTCTGTATGAAAAATACGAGAAAGAAGGCAAATACCGTAAGCAGGTAAAAGCACAAGACCTTTGGTTTGAAGTACTTGAAGCTCAAATAGAAACAGGAACGCCTTACATATTATATAAAGACGCAGCCAACAGAAAATCAAACCAGAAAAATCTTGGTACGATTAAATCAAGCAATTTGTGTACAGAAATTATTGAGTACACTTCACCAGATGAGGTAGCGGTTTGTAACCTTGCCTCATTGGCCTTGCCTAAATTCGTAACAGAAGAGGGCACATTTGACCACCAACGTTTGTATGAAATCACAAAAGTGGTGACACGCAACCTCAACAAGATTATTAATGTAAATTATTATCCTGTTGAAGAGGCCCGCAGATCAAACATGCGCCACAGGCCCATCGGTATAGGTGTACAAGGTTTGGCAGATGCCTTCATTATGTTGCGCATGCCATTTGATTCTGATGAAGCCAAGGGGCTAAATGAAGATATTTTCGAGACCATTTATTTCGGTGCCATGGAGGCCTCAATGGAGCTCGCCAAAGAACAAGGCCCCTATGAAACCTACAAAGGATCGCCAATATCAAAAGGAATATTCCAGTTCGATATGTGGGGAGTAACTCCGAAAAGTGGCCGTTGGAATTGGGAAAAACTGAAGCAGGAAGTAAAACAAAATGGTGCGCGCAACTCTTTGCTGCTAGCACCTATGCCAACCGCTTCTACTTCTCAAATACTAGGCAACAACGAATGTTTCGAGCCCTATACCTCTAACCTTTATACAAGAAGAACATTGTCTGGTGATTTCATTTTAGTGAACAAACATTTAATGAGTGATTTGATCGAACAAGGTTTGTGGAGTGAGAGCATGAGGCAAAAACTGATACAAAGCAATGGTTCAGTACAAAGCATTCCTGAGATACCACAGCACCTCAAAGATATTTACAAAACCACATGGGAGATATCTCAGAAAGTAATTCTTGATATGGCTGCTGAACGTGGCGCTTATATTTGTCAATCGCAAAGTCTGAATATTCACATCACCAATCCAAATTTTGGGAAGCTTACTTCTATGCACTTCTATGCGTGGAAGAAGGGTCTTAAAACTGGTATGTATTATTTACGCACCAATGCTGCAGCCGATGCCATACAGTTTACGCTAAATAAAGATGCCATGACTGATCCTGTGAAAGTTGAAAAGAAAGAGGTGCAGCAGGTAATGGCCTTTGCAAGCGCAGAAGAACTTGAGCAGAAAAAAGCAGATATGGCTTGCTCGCTCGATAATCCGGATGCTTGCGAGTCTTGCAGTGGATGATTTAGGTTATAAATTCATAGTTAAATCCCGGTCCGTTGGCCGGGATTTTTGCTTTAAATGATCCCCAATATCAGTTGTTCGATTTTTGAACTCGTATTTGTTGCTCAATTTCATCCAGCCTTTGCTTTACAATCAAAAACTGATTCTCTGTAATCTCCCCCTTCTCTAACATAAAGGTGGCATTTTCTTTTAACTCAATAAGACTGGTCTTCATTTTGTTATTGTCTTGCACGTAAGCTTCAAGTAATTCGTTTGCATCTTTTAGGACCTTCTTAAAATTACGTTTCTTACGCGTACTTAAATACCAGGTAACTAAACCAGAAAGTGTAGCCAGAGCTACACTAACTAACAAACCGAATTTATCCCAGAAATCATCCTGCCAAAACTCAGTTGATATCGGTAAGACTAAAGAAGAACTACTCCCCCCGTTTTCAGAAGATAATAAATCCAGGCGGGAATAAGTAAGGCTCACCTGATTACTTTCTTGAAATGCCGGGTGTGCATCAAAAATTAAATTTAGCTCATTGACTGTGCTTGGCGCTGCGTTAAGCATTCCATCTTTTGTACGCACATAAAATGTGTAATCATCTTTGTTAAT
>CAZVFM010000207.1:0-5032 GCA_964626095.1 uncultured Roseivirgaceae bacterium
CTGAGCCCGGCATGGGGTAAGCAAATGGCTGTAGGGATGAAGGAGCGAATGTGTAAATAGGAACAAGTGTCCGGCTCAATAGGGAGTCGGGCGCCTTTTTTAAATGACCATTTATGAAGGATCAGGAGGCATGGCGCATTTTTTAACTGGATAAAGTGTTTTAAATTTGTTAACATCAAATTTGAACATATGAAAACACGTACCTATAGAATACTACTTAACGAAGAGCCTGAGGGCGGTTTTACTGTATCGGTACCTGCTTTACCTGGTTGTATCACTTATGGCCAGGACTTAAATCATGCTTTAGAAATGGCCAAAGAAGCTATAGAAGGATATATTGAATTATTAAAAGCTGAGGGTGAGACAGTTCCTGATGATAATCGTACACTCGAATATGCCCTTACACTTCCTTCCTAAATCATGGGAAATATTCCTTCGCTTACTCCTAAAGAGGTTTGTAGAATTTTAGAGCGAAACGGTTTCGAGCTTAAGCGCGTAAAAGGTAGCCATCATTATTACCGGCATCCGGAAACAGGAAAGATTACCGTGGTTCCCTTGCATAACAAAGACCTTCCGAAAGGAACATTTTTTGCAATTTTAAAACAAGCTGGTATTGACAAGCATGAATTGTAGTTTGCTTAATTTAATATTACAATTCATCTCACTGTTTCCACAATTCAGTAAACATTATTAGGTAAGCAAATCCACTATATTGAACTTTGCGATACAACAACTGCATGCGCTGGTTTTTAATAAACTTTTAGTTAAATGTAATTTTCAGTATGGCACACACTATAGATTGGAAAGCACAGAGAAAGGACTTGCTCATCATTGTTTTAGCGGGTACAATAATGAGCTTATTGTCCTGCTTTAATTGCTATACACATTCATTTCAATCGGCTATTACAATATGGTCATTTTCCGTAACGGTTTGGTTAGTGCTCTGGAAAGGCAATGAATTTATACATCTGCTTATTGATCAAAAATTAACATGGGAACAAAACCCGGTGCGCAGGTTGATTGTAGGCTTGGTGGCAATACTGTTGTATACACCAACGGCCATGTATTTATTGATGAAGTTCTTTAGCTGGATAGCCAATACAAGTTTTGGCAATGTTACCTGGACCCTCATTATATCTGTATTAGTAACCATTGGTATTTCATCTTTTATAACAGCCCGCGGATTTTTTATGGCATGGAGAGAGCTTGCCATAAACGCAGAAAAGCTAAAACGCGAAAGCCTGGCATCAAAATACGAATCTTTAAAAAGCCAGGTAAATCCACATTTTCTTTTTAATAGTTTAAATGCCTTAAGTAATCTTGTTTATCAGAATCAGGACCTTGCGGTTAAATTCATTAAGCAACTTTCTGATGTTTATCGCTATGTATTGGATACCCGAACAAGGGAATTGGTTAGTCTTCAGGAGGAACTTGAATTCCTAAACGCTTATTTGTTTTTACAAGGCATTCGCTTTGGCGAAAACCTGAAAGTAAATAATAAACTCAATGGAACACAAAGCTATGTACCTCCACTGGTATTTCAGTTGCTGATTGAAAATGCTATTAAGCACAATATCATTTCATCGGAGCAGCCATTAACTATTGATTTGTTTAATGAGGATGGCTTTTTGGTTGTAAGCAATAATTTACAAAGGCGCGAAGTGATGCGCGAAGATTCTTCCGGTTTTGGATTGGACAGCATCCGGCAACGCTACGAGTACTTGTCCGGTAAGCAGGTGTTGGTGATGGAAGAGAATGGAAAGTTTATTGTCAGATTACCTTTAATTACATCTGATATTTCATGAAGGTATTAATCATAGAAGACGAACCACAGGCGGCTCAACGCATTGAGTCTTTGCTTCATCAAGTGGGAGGAAATGAAATACAGGTGCTTGCCAAACTTGATTCGGTGAAGTCATCCATCAAATGGTTTAAGGAAAATGCATCACCTGATTTGGCTTTCATGGACATACAATTAGGCGATGGACTCAGTTTCGATATTTTCGATAAGTCAGAGGTAAATTGCCCTGTAGTTTTTACAACCGCCTATGACGAGTATGCTTTGAAAGCTTTTAAAGTAAACAGCATCGACTACCTGCTTAAGCCTATTGATAAGGATGAGTTTAAAGTTGCACTGGATAAATTCAAATCGCTAAATTTCAAAGAAGAGGATACCCATCGTTTGCTCAGCCAGATTGATGAAGTGGTTAGGTCTATCAGTAATAAAAAATACAAGAATCGATTTTTGATCAGGATAGGTGAGAAGTTGAAGTCATTAACCATCGATGAGATACAGTATTTTTACAGTTTAGAAAAAGCCAGCTTTTGCCATGCAGTTGATGGAAGAAATTATTTGCTTGATTATAGCCTGGAGCAATTGGAAGCTATGGTTGATCCCGAATTATACTTTCGCATCAACCGTAAGTACCTGGTTAAATCATCGGCCATACTTGAAATGATTAGCCACACCAACAGTCGACTGAAGTTAAAACTCAAGGGAAGCGATGACAATGAGGTGATTGTGGCCCGCGAACGTGTGCAGGATTTTAAAAATTGGATGGATCGTTAGTTTGGATACCGGGCTCTGGCGCCAGAACCCGGTACCGAAAAACTAGTCTTTAGGCTGAATCAAATAAGGTGTTTTGCCATCGGTGATAATAATTTTAGCGTTGATGGAATTGGCCAATTCGCGAAAGGCCTCAATACTTCTCAATTCAATAATTTCTTTGCTCAAACCCTGAGATAATATTTGTTGCGCATCGCGTGTACCTTCGGCTTCAATTTTTCTGCGCTCAGCTTCTTGCCTTTCGCGCATCAACACATATTGCATGCGTTCAGATTCCTGTTCGGCTTCAAGCTTTCTTTCAATTGCACGCGAAAGTTCTGTAGGTAGTTCTATACTTTTTAGTAAAACCTGCTCAATGATAAATCCACGGTGACCAAGTACTTCTTCCATTCGGGTTTTAATTCTCTCTTCAATGACTGCTCGTTGTCCTGAGTGCATATCTTTTGCCATGAAATTAGCCGTTACGTCTGCTGCAGCAGAGCGAAACACAGGCAAGATGGCGGTTCGTTGGTAGTCAGTACCTATCTCAGTAAAAATCTCGGGCACCTTTTGTTTTTCAATACTGTATAAAATTGAAATCTCTGAATTTATAGTTAAACCTTCTTTACTCGGTAAATTCAACCGGACTTCAAGATTTTCAGTTTGTACGGTTGCTTTAAGCACCGTTGCAAAAAATGGATTAAAGGTGTACATCCCCGGTCCGCGACTTTTCTCTTCAAGCTTTCCAAATTTTCTTTTTACACCCACTTCGCCTTGTCTAACAACCGCACACGAACTTATGACTAGTGCTATCAGTATATATATTATCGATTTCATAACTTTTGTATTTTAGTTAACCGTTTGTAAAAGGTATACGTATATATGCATGCTGCGGTTGGTAAATTGTGATTAAAAGATCATTAGAATAAATAAGGCACTTCAGATTCTGAAGTGCCTTAAATTGAGCTAAAACAATATGCCTACATTTTTGTTTTATTTAAATCGCTTTCACCTTTTAAATACTTGTCAAGGAAAACACGAATGTCTCCATACCCTTTGATTTCATTTTCTTTCTTGCGAAAGCCGTGGCCTTCATCGGGAAATAAAACATACTCAACTGGAACATCATTGGCCTTTACTGCAGCAACTATTTCATCTGACTCCACTTGTAATACACGCGGATCATTCGCACCCTGAAGTACCATCAGCGGCTTGGTTACATTGTGTGCATGAAAGAGGGGAGATATTTTATAGAGTCTTACTGAATCTTCTGACTCTGGGTCACCGAGTTCATCATATAAGGCTTTTCTTTGTGCCTCCCACCAACTGGGTATTGAGCGCAATGTTCTTATCCAATTGGTTACACCAAAAATATTTACACCTACATCAAAGGCATCGGGTTCAAATGCCAAAGCTGCCATTACCATATACCCACCGTAGGAACCTCCAATAATACCAACCTTAGTAGTGTCGGCCCAGTCCATTGTGGCAAGGTAATCTTTAGCCATTATACAATCCATTAAATCATCTTCACCATGCCGTTTATCGTCCATGCGGTAAAATGTTTTACCATAACCACTGCTACCCCGATTGTTTACGCCAATTACTGCATAGCCATGATTAACCAAGTATTGTATGAGTGAAGAATAGTTTAGCCGTGTTTGTCCACCGGGGCCGCCATGCACCCAAACCAATACAGGCACCTTGTTATCTTTACTTGCCACATGCGGTTTAAAAAGTATTGAGGGTATCTCTACACCATCGTAAGATGCATAACGAATTACTTTCCCGTGCACCAGATCTTCTTCATCGATTTCCGGATTCAGCGAGTTGCTAAGACGTTTTAAATCTTTTGTTTCGAAATTATAGATATAGATATCACTTGGTGCTTTAGAACTTCCTACAGTGAGCCGCATCAGCTTTTCACTTTTTGAAATTCCTACGGCAGTAATATCACCTCCAGGTATGGACGGAGCTTTTACTTCTTCTCCAGTTTTAACATTTGTAATGCGAATGGCGGTACGCGCATCCTCATTGATACCGATAATCCGATAGGTATCATTCCACGAATGGTATGCATACCAGACATCCCAGTTAGTATCAAATACCTTTTCCATTTCTCCACTTTCCAAATCGTAACTTGCCAGATAAGTGAATTCTGAACCTTCATTGGTTGTATAATACAGCAAACGATTGTCACTACTGAACTCCTGCGGAGAGGATGAAGATTCAGTTCCTGCAGAAACCGTTTTTATTGATTTATCTTTTGTGTCAAATACATACAATTCACTTATTGATGTTGAAATTGGTTTAACAAGTGTTATAAATCTTTTATTATCAGAAACATCACCGACAAAATAGCCGTCTTTGTTTTCGTAAAACATTTTGGCTTGCATGCTTTCAATATCGAATTCATACAGGTCGAAGTAGCGTGGGTCTCTTTTGTTGGATTGATAGAAGAAACTTTGCTCATCTTTTGCCCAACCT